>JBARRC010000718.1:0-1801 GCA_049644045.1 Phycisphaerae bacterium | reverse complement strand
CCACGTGGACTCAAGCGCCCTCTTGTCGGAACTGAACAACTTTCGCCGCCAGGAACTTCTGGAGGAACTTCGCGGGCGCGTCAAATCCTACTTCATCCGCGACCTCCGCTTCCGCCTGGAAAAGCGCTGCACCCGCCGCTGAGAACGGTCCGTAGCGCCTCCAACTAGCCGCGAGCGTCCAAGCGAGCGGCCCGCCGCCGTGCGGCGGCCGGCGTTTCGCCCACCGATAACGCGCCCGCCCCACGCGTCATTCCGACCGAGGCCCCTTCACGTTGTCATCCCGAGCGACCGAAGGGAGTCGAGGGATCTCGCCGTTGGGCCGTTGCCGCGCTTCCAAATGCCGACACTTTCGGGTAATCTATACACGCCGGGCGTCCGCCGCGCAGCGGGTGTGGGTGGTCGTCATCGACTGGATGCGGATGGATCGGTCACCGCCCATCGGCACCGAGCCGACCCGGACCACCCTTGCGCGACGCCTTTTGAATCGCGGCGTTTCAGCCATGGGCCGCATTATCTTTCCACGCCGCAGCCCCTGTTAAGCGTCCGGGGCAGCAGGCCGTTGGCCGTCCGCCGTCGCCACCGCCTGCGGCCGCTAATGCCCGGTCACTATCTCCACCTTTTGTGCGTTGAATGCATAGTATGGCCTTCCCTTGCCCTGGACTTCCTGGAAGTCTGTCCACACCAGCCAGAATGACTTACCGTCCCCTGCGATCCATTTTGGAGCGATCTGCGGCTGATAGGCCCGGGCACCGCCATCACCGGCCGGAGTCCACGCCGTATCCTCGTAAACCTGTGTCCACGGGCCCCAGGGTTGAGGAGCGGTCCAAAATCCCAGGTAACTGGGTTTGCCGAACCATGTCCCATCCTCGGCGCATCCCATACCCCAATTTGCCATCAGATAGCACCGGTGCGGAGCGCTGTAGACCACACTGGGGTGCCAGGCGTATGGATGAACGAAGCAGTTTACCCAACCGGCAGGAAAGGTGTGCACCACGCCGCGTTGTTCGATGCGGCCCGACCATTCCGCCGTTCCGTTGCCGCGAATGGCCGCAAAGAATTCGTACGAACGACGATCCAGGATGTGGTCCTTCGGCACGCGGAACATCACGAGTTGGTTCATGGCGCCTTCGACGTTCCCATTGGGCGCATAGACATACACGTATCCATCCGTGTTGTGCCCGTAGTTCTTCCCCATCTGCAGAACGGTGAGAAGCGAAAACGCGTCGCCCGGTTCGTTGAAGAACACCATGTTGTCTTCGGACCGTTTCTCCCAGGGTTCCCATTTGACGGGCGAGGAACCGTCTTGATTGCACCATGTTCGACCATTGTCGGGGGAGTAGATCAACTTTGCGCCCACGAACCGCAGGTCGGGCTCGAAAAATGGCTGGTTGGGTGTGCTGAGATACTGGTAGATCCTGCCGTCCAGCGCCAGGATCCCGAAATTGTAGTAACGCGAGCACTCTGGGGTCTTACACTCGATCGCCAACTCCGGGTATCCGGGCAGGAACTCGAAACGCAGATCGGGAGGATCGCCTGCGATCGCATAGGCGCGGCTGTTATACGATCCCTTGGGCGTGCCCGGCAAACCGGAGCCGTCGCACAGGCTGACATACTGTTTGTCATCGTTGGCCCAACTCATGTGCCAGTTGTCGCCGTTTCCTCCAAATCGAATCGTCGTTTCGTCGAGTCTCCGAATTCCCGTAATTCGTTTCAACATGGGTTTCTCCTTTGTCGGCACTTCACTACCTGCTTCACGCCTTCCACTATCCGTGCCGGGGCTGGCCGGTGGGCATTCTCCAAC
>JBARRC010000717.1:0-4730 GCA_049644045.1 Phycisphaerae bacterium | reverse complement strand
CTGGACCGAGGGGTACAGGCAACTTCTGGCACCGGGTGCATGACAGAATCCGCGGATGGGGTCGCAGGCTGAAGGCCTGCTCTATAATAGCCGGGGGCAAGCGCAGCGCCGCCCCCGGACGGCGTCGCCACCGAGCCTCCCGACCCTGAAAGGGTCGTCTATTGTGTGCGACGGAATGGCTATGCGACCCCTTCAGGGTCGAATGCGATTGGTGTTGGAGCAACCGTGGGCGGCGTCCCGCCATAACGGGACTTGCCCACGGCTACTGTAGGTCAGCCTTTCAGGCTGCAACAGCGTACGGCGCTGAAGCCGCCGAAAGTGTCACGGACCCCGCCTTGGGGGGGGCGGCAGTGCATGTTGACACCCCTGGACGGGGTGATAGTATCCGCGCCGTCGAGAGTTTGACTTAAAGCCTGTCCTTGATTCCGGGGCACCGCGCGGGCTAAAGCCCGCGGCGCGAGGTTCCGATGTCATGCGTATAGCACTTATAGCAACCTATACACACCCGATCGCGTTGGGTCTCCGCTACATTTCGGCCTGCCTCAAGGCACACGGGAACGACGTGGAGATGTTCTTCATGCGTTCCAAGCGGGACACGGCCGAGGCCGATTTCTCTCCCGCCCTGCTTGCGGAACTCGTCGAACGACTGCGGCCCGCCGGTCTGATCGGAATGTCCCTGATGACCAACACGTTTCACCGGGCGCGCGTCTTGACGGAAACGATCCGCAAGGCGGACCTGAAAGCGCCGATTGCCTGGGGTGGGCCTCACCCAACGATGGCCGTTGAGGAGTCACTCGAGGTGGCGGACATCGTCTGCATCGGCGAGGGCGAGCACGCCATGCTGGAGTTGGCCGAGACGCTGGCGGCGGGCAAAGACCCGACGACCATCCCCAGCCTGGCCTTCAAGCGAAACGGCAGGACGATTCGGAACCCCGTATCGCCGCTTCACAACGAGCTGGACGAATACCCATTCCCCGACTACGACCCCGACACGCATTGGGTTGCCATGCGGGATCACTTCGAGCCGGCCACACCGGAGAACTTGCGTGGGGCGTTGCACCGTTATCGCATCGAGACCACCCGCGGCTGCCCGTATTCATGCGCCTTTTGCACCAACGCGGCGATGTTGAGACTCTACAAAGGGAAGGGCACCTGGGTCCGCACGCGCTCGAACGACAATATCATCCGCGAGATCGAGATGGTGCGGGAGCGGTTCCCCACCATTGAGGCTGTCAACGTCATTGATGACCTCTTCTTCATCCGAAGCGAAGCGGAGATGGACGAGTTCAGCCGGCTTTACGAATCGCGGGTCAACCTCCCACTCGAGCTTGACGCTCACCCAAACACCATCAGCCGCGAGAAGGTGCGGTTGTTGGCGCGGCTTCCGATTTCGCTGATTAGTATGGGAATCCAGAGCGGATCGCCCGACACGCTGAAGAACATCTATGAACGTCCAACCGCGATCGAGACCATCGTCGAAGGCATCAATACGCTGGCCCAGCAGAAGGTCCGCGCTGAATATCACTACCTCGTGAACAACCCCTTCGACTCAGATCGCAATCGGATCGAGACGCTTCGGTTCGCCGCGACGCACCACCGCGGCCCCGCGATTCTCCGCATCTTCCCACTCCAGTTCTACCCCGGAACACCGCTGTACGATCGCGCTCGCAGGGAAGGAGTCATCAGCGACCGGCACGACAGTGCCTACCAGTACACGTACACGGGGAAAACACATCTCCTGGATTCGGGCTACCTCGACATCTGGCTGCGCGTTGTTTTGAACCTTCGCAACATGGGGATACCCCGCTTCGCGGTTCATCGGGTGATCGACGTTGTCACGAATCCCGCGGTTCGCTCCCTGCTGGACCGCAAGTGGTTCGCGCCGGTTGCCTACGGTATCTACCGCGTCGTTCGCTTCATCGTCCGTAAGCTGATCTACCAACCGTTCATCCGGCCCTTCCGCCACCTGCGCCGAAATTTGTCGCCGCGAACGGCGAACCGTACAATGGGAGCGTGAGAGCGTGTTTGAGAAGTCGGGTGCCACTGGCAGCTTGCTGCCAGTGTGCTCCTTGAGGTGAATAACACACGGGCGGGCAAGCCGCCCGTGGCACCCATTGAAATGATTGTTTCGGCTTTTCAAACACGCTCTGAAACAGTGGAGGTCGGAGCAGCTTCGCGTGTCGCGTAAGACGGTCTACCTCGAGACGATGGGCTGCCAGATGAACGTGCTCGACAGCGAGCTCGTTCTCGGCCGGCTCCGCGCGCTGGGGTACGAATCGACCGATGACATGACGTCGGCTGACCTGGTTCTGATCAACACATGCAGTGTGCGCGATCACGCGGAGCAGAAAGCTCTGTCGAGGCTCGGTTCGCTGCGTAAGCCGAAACAGCGCAGACCTGACATGATCGTCGGCGTGATCGGCTGCATGGCGGAGCGCGACCCGGAGGGGATCTCCGCTAAGATGCCACATGTGGACCTGCTCTGCGGGCCGGGCGAGCTCAACAAGATACCCGCTCTGATTGAAGAGGTGCGGGTCAACCGGGTGCGTGCGATCGCACTGTCGCAGGGACAATCCCGCAAGAGCACGCCGTTGCAGCGGGCACTCGAATATGATTCGGTCGAGGCCCTCGACCTGTCGCGTGATCCTGCGCCGGGGCAGGTGGGACCGGCTTCCCAGCCGGTCGTGGGACCGGCTTCCCAGCCGGTCAGCGTGCCGCAATCTTACATCCGGGTTCAGCGCGGTTGCGACAAATTCTGCACGTTTTGCGTCGTGCCGTTTACGCGCGGCCCGGAGCGGAGTCGCCCCCCGTCCCAGATCATCGACGAGGCGAAGATGCTCGCCGATCGCGGTGCAAAAGAGGTGACACTGCTGGGGCAGACGGTCAACAGCTACGTCCATCAGGAGAATGGTCGACCGGTTCGCTTCGCACAGTTGTTGGCACGGGTGGCTGACGTCCCCGGGATCAAGCGGGTGCGGTTTGTCACCAGCTATCCGGGTGATTTCACGGACGACATCTTCGAAGCGATGCGGGACGTGCCCGAGGTGTGTGAGTATCTGCACATTCCCGTCCAGAGCGGCAGCGATGCGGTCCTGAAGCGGATGCGCCGGCAGTACACCGTCGGCAAGTACGTCGAATTGATCGACCGTGGTCGCGAGTACGTACCGGGCCTGGCGATCGCAAGTGACTTCATCGTGGGCTTCTGCGGCGAGACCGAGGAGGATCACAAGGCGTCACTGCGGCTGATCGAGCGATGCCGCTTCAAGAATATCTTTGTGTTCAAGTACTCCGAGCGGCCGGATACCGTGGCCGCCAAACGGGATGTGGACGACATACCGGATGACGTCAAACGGCGTCGCAACGGGGAGCTTCTGGCGTGCCAAGAGCGCATTTCCGCAGCCGCCAACCGGGAACTCATTGGGATGACGTCCTCGGTTCTCGTGGAGGGCTACAGCAAAGCGGCCCTAAAGGCGCAGGAGGCGGAGCAGACGCGCGGTGAAGAGGTGAGCTGGCGCCGGTCGGACCAACTGATCGGGCGAACGCGGACCGACCAGATCGTCGTGTTCCCCGGCGAGCCGGGGCACATCGGCCATCGCGCCGAGATCCGCATCACGGCCACGACAGCCCTGACACTGCACGGCGAGATTATCGACGCCTCTGCAGGCCGTTGTATCTTCGGGGGAAGACCATGATCATTCGCGAACCCGTCGTCGCGGGACAGTTCTACCCGGCCCAGCCGGATCGATGTCGAGCGGAGCTTCTGGAACTCCTGGCCGTAGGCTCGTCCGGCGTCGAAACCGGTAAACGCTTACTTGGTGGTCTGGTTCCGCACGCCGGATGGCTCTATAGCGGAACGGTGGCGGCTAAGGTGTTCAATACACTGAAATCGTCGCGATTGCCTGATGTCATCGTCCTGGTCGGTGGGGTCCATCGTCATCATGGGCGGGAGGCGGCTCTGTTCAGCACGGGCCGATGGGAAACACCGCTGGGCCCTGTGGATGTCGACAACCGCCTGGCGGAACGCATCCTGGGCTACACCAATCTGATTGTGGACGACGCTTACGCCCACGAGAACGAGCACTCGATCGAAGTGCAGATGCCCTTCGTCAAACATCTATTCCCCAAGGCGAAGGTCGTGCCCATCATGGTTCCGGTCACGAGCGCAGCCCATGAGGTAGGCGAGGCATTGGGCCGCACGCTCAGCGCGTACAAATACGACGCCCTGATCGTGGGTACCACCGACTTGACACACTACGGCCCGCATTACGGCTTCATCCCGCAGGGGATTGGCGCGAAAGCCAACGCCTGGGCCAAGGAGATAAACGACCGGCGATTCATCGACCTGGTGTGTGCCCTGAAGAGTACCGAGGTCGTACCGGAAGCGATCGAGCACAAGAACGCCTGTGCCAGCGGCGCGACAGCGGCGACGCTGGCTGCGGTAACGTTGCTCGGTGCCACCAAGGGTGTTCTACTCGACCACACGACCAGCGACGAGGCGCTGGCGGGGCAGACACCCGGCGAAACGCACGATTCGGTCGGCTATGCCGCCGTTGTCTTCGATTAGAAAGCGTATTCACGGGTGAACCACGCAGAGACCATGGTTGCGATCGGAATCGATCTGGGCGGCACGAATCTCAAAGGTGCAGCCGTTGACCGTCAGGGCCGCATTCTGGCCCGGCATACACAAGATACAGCCGGGCTGGGCCCCGATGCGGTGATCCCCGAAATGG
>JBARRC010000716.1:0-7914 GCA_049644045.1 Phycisphaerae bacterium | reverse complement strand
GACGGATGCGATGCACTCTGCACCTACTGCATCATTCCGCGCCTGCGCCCGGTCCTTCGCTCTAAGCCAATTAAGACCGCGGTGGCCGAGGCGAAAGACCTCGTTCGTGCGGGGCACAAGGAAATCGTCGTGACCGGGGTCTATCTGGGAGCCTACGGCCGCGACACCGCGGTTCGCAAGCGGTTCACGCCGCGGGCGTCGCCGCTCGCCGCGCTCGTCGGGGCACTGGCGGAGGTCGAGGGCGTCAAGCGGCTTCGTCTGTCAAGCCTTGAGCCGAGTGACCTGGATGAAGCGCTTCTTGAAGAACTTGCCTCTCACGAGGCTTGTGTGCCGCACCTGCATCTGCCGCTGCAGTCGGGCAGTGCCGAAATCCTGCGGCGGATGAACCGTCAATATGGACGCGACGAGTTCATCGATATGATCGAGCGCGTTCGCACAACGTTGGACCGGCCGGCGATCAGCACGGACATCATCGTCGGGTTCCCGGGCGAGACCGAAGCAGACTTCCAGGCATCCATCGAGATCGCCCGATACGCCCAGTTCTGCAAGATTCACGCGTTTCCCTTCAGCCCGCGCGAGAAGACGGCGGCTGCCCGCTGGCAAAAGGACTTTGTTCACCCGAGCGTAGTCCACGAGCGGATGCACCGGTTGGCCGAGGTGGAGCAGGAATGCTCGCTGGCCTTTCGACGCCGCTTCATCGGCGAGCTCGAGCGCGTGATTGTCGAGGATTCCAAAGAGCCTGACCACCGGGTGCCCGGGGAGCACCGTATTCACCACGGTCGCGCGAATCGATACTTTACGATTCACTTTGAGACGAACGGCCCGCACAGCGGACCTCACGATGTTAACGACGTGCGGACCGGCGATCTCGTGGACGTTCACATTGACCGTGTCACGCCGACTCGAACGCACGGCGTGTATCTCCGCACGAATGCGGATGCCAATCCGCTTTGCAGTCCGTCAGCCGTTCTATAGTGTCCTGCCTTCGACCATCTCCGATTCGACATTAGGGTGATGCTCTAATATGCAAACCGTCACCTTTGCTCCACACACGGCAATTCAATATCCACTTGATTCCTGAAGCTATTGGCGGATTTGTCTTGTCGTATATGCTTCGTGAACCCTATGATTGATAGACAGGTCATCATGAGCACAGGTCGTTGGATGTTACGCTGACGGTATCAGTGTCCATGCTTCAACGGTGAAGTCGCCGTTGCGGTGGAATTGCGGGAGACCTCGAAGATACTGGAGTATCCTGCGCGATGAGGATTCCACTTTCAACCTTCAAGTTGCGAGCCGGAGGCCCCAAGCGGGTTAAGTACATCCGCAGCGTCGATCAGATTCCCGGTATCCCCCCGGATGAGCGAGCGAAGCTCAAAAGGGTCGCTGAGCGGTATGTGTTCCGTGCGAACGATTATTATCTGGAGCTGATCGACTGGGAAGACCCGGCTGACCCGATCAAGCGGATCATCATCCCGCGTGAGGAAGAACTCGCCGACTGGGGGGAGCTCGACGCCAGCAATGAGCAAGCCATCACGGTCGCACGAGGTGTCCAACACAAGTATCCCCACACGGTGCTTCTGCTGTGCAACGAGGTATGCGGGGCGTACTGCCGGTATTGCTTTCGCAAGCGACTGTTCATGGACGACAACGACGAGGTCACCAACGACCTCTCGGAGGGGCTGGCCTACATCGCGGAGAATCCCAACGTCAGCAACGTCCTGCTGACGGGTGGCGATCCGCTGCTGATGAGCACGCGCCGGCTGGTCGAGATAATTGAGGCTCTGCGTGCCATTTCCCACGTGGAAATCATCCGCATTGGATCCAAGCTGCCGGCGTTCGATCCGTGGCGATTACTCAACGATCCGGAGCTCCAAAAGGCCTTCAGGGTACACTCGACGCCTCGGAAGCGCATCTACCTGATGGCCCACTTCGACCACCCACGAGAGCTGACCGACGCTGCCATCGAGGGCATCGACTGTTTCATCCGCAACGGCGTGATCTGCACCAACCAATGTCCGGTGATTAAGGGAGTCAACGACGACGCGGACGTGCTCGCGACGATGTTCCGACTACTTTCGTATATCGGCTGTCCGCCCTATTACCTGTTTCAAGGCCGACCCACCGCGGGCAACGAAGCCTACAAGGTCCCGATCGTACGCGGGTGGGAGGTTTTCAGCGAGGCGTTGAGACGGGGGTCCGGTCTGGCACGCCGCGCGCGTTTCGTGATGTCTCACGAGACGGGAAAGATTGAGATTCTGGCCGTGGATGACAATTACATCTACTTTCGATACCACCGTGCCAAGGACCCCGCGATGCGCGGGCAGTTCATGATCTACAAGCGCAACGATGACGCAGCCTGGCTCGATGAGCTGGAACCGGCGGAAGGATTTGACGCCCCGAAGTTCCCGCCATCGCCCCGGTTCGATGTCGTCGATGGGCCCGAATAACGGGCCAAATGCTCTGCCGAGAATCCTCTCTCGGCACCTGCCAGAGGACCGGGAAGGGACTCTCGGTCCAGCGATACCGGGTAGGTCGGGTCCTCAGACCCGACCTACCTTCGCCAACATCAGCCTCCCCTATGCCTCATCCTGAGGCCAGAGCCGCAAGCCCCAAGCGGGTGCGCGGCGCTGGGGAGTCACATTCCCATGAGACCATAGAAACCATACTCGTTGAGTTCAGGCGCGAGCATGCGCTCGATCCGCGATTTACAGGATGTCAGATGCCCCTCCGAAGCGAAATCGAGCTTTCCGGTCGCGAGGACCTGCTCAATCTGACCGCCCAGCTTGTGCAAGCAGTTTTGAACCATGGCGTGCAGGTCCGGCGACATTACCATGCCGGGGCGTGTTCTGACCAGCGGCTCCATCAGGTTGAGGTACTCCCGCTGGAGCGACCGGCGGATGCTGGAGATAAACGGCGAGGCGTCAGACCACTGACCCTCTTTAGCCTTCGCCGCATCGAGGGCCTCTAACCAGCAGCCCTTCTGAATGCGCTGCAAGTACTCCGCCACCGTGAACTTGTCCGCGGCCACCGTCTTCATCTCGGCATCGTGGATGCGGCGCAGCGTGTTGGGGAACAGCCGGTCAAACAGGTTCCACCACTGTAGAAAGCCAATCAGATCGTGGACCGGGAAGTCGACCCTGAAATCGATCCACGTCCCGGAATGCCACCAGCGCGGAGAAGTCAGGTGATTGAGCACATCCGGCGAGACCGCGAAGAATCCGTCGCGAAAGAGATTCTCCTCGATAAAGGCCAGTGCGTTGCGCTGGAGCTCAGGCTCCACCAGCTCAAACGGTGGGGTGGCGTTGGGGTCCCCGCGGTGGGCACGGGTGGTGCACTGACCCCCGATATAACGCCCGACATAATCGAGGACGAATGTCTTCTCGACCCACAAAGTGATGAAGGCCCGCCGCAGGTGGTACCAGCTCTCGCGGTCCTTAACGGCCCACTCGAGGATGTTGTCCATCCGCCCGTCAATCAACTCCATCCGCGTTTGAGCCCACTCGACCGGGTCGCTTCCCATGTCAAAACGGGCGGAGCGCGGATCGGGACCTAGGAGCGTAGTGTCCTGATCGCTCGCGTACACCAGCTCCGGTTCAGCGGCACGGGAGGCGATTGCGTGGAGCATTTCGAGTTCGGCGGCGTTGGGCCCTTTGAACGCCGGCGCCACAGGTTTCTTACCTGGTTCCTTCTCCGAGGCCGCCTCAGCCATCATTTTCTTTGCCGCGTCGGATTCGATGAGCTTCTTGATTTCCGGAGGCAGCTTGTCGAGGACCTCCTTGGGAATCTTCCCCAGCATCTCGCTGCCGGGATCGGCCGACGCCTCGTCCTCGCCCTTACCCTCGTCCGATTCCTCCCCCTTGTCCTTTGGCACCTCCTTTTTGTAAGAACCGTCGGCGGGGCGATAGCCGTACTCGATCGCCCAGTAGTCATAAGGGCCGATTGTCGGAGTGATGAAATGACCCTCGAGGGCATTCTCCTTGAAGAACAAGGCCGGGTTGTAGTCCATGACGGATCCGACCAGAGGCTCACCGGTTTCGCGGCGTCGCTTGATCTCATCGAGCGAGTAGATCGTGCTGGCTTTGAAATTGTGGCGCAAACCCAGCGTGTGGCCCACCTCGTGCGTCACCACTTCTTTGATGACGTCATACAGGAACCTGTCGATGACCTCCTTGGGCTGGCCCGCCAGCATCGCATGACCGACAGCGAGTTGATGCTTCATGCCTTCGGCGTAGTCACAGCCGACGTGGCCGCGCTCGTGCATTCGTCGCCGCATCGCCTCGCGGACAACCGGCTCCTCCCCCTCGCCAAAGACGAAGCTCTCCCACTCGCGCTGAGGCCGTTGCCACTGCGGGTGTTTGTCCAGGAACGCGCGGAGTGCAGGGTCGCACATCTTCATGGCCATCGCCGCCGAAGGCAGCATGCTCTGGGCGCTCTGCTCATAGTAGCGGACCATCGAATCGTCAAAGAGAATGTCCGCATCGTATATCTGACCGGTGAACGGATTCGAGCGATGTGGGCCGTAGGCGAAGCCGCCGCCGGTCACGATCCAGCGGATGAAGCTGTAGCGCATGTCCTCGGGGTCGAGGTCCTTCCATTCGTTGTCGGCCGTCTGCTGCCGGACCTCGATCGCGTTGACAAAACCGATCTTCTCAAAGGCCTTGTTCCATTCGAGGATGCCGTCGCGGACGGCCCTGCGGAACCGGACCGGTACCGTCTTTTCGATGTGGAAAATGATCGGCTTTTTCGGCTCGCACATCTTCAGGCCAGGATCGCGCTTGACCAGGTGCCAACGGTCGAGGTAGCGGTTGAAGATGTCGCGGGAATCGGTCGGCTTGGCCCAGTCCCGGTTCGCCGTGAGGAAATAGCCGACGCGATCATCGGCTACACGCGGCGTGTAGTCCGTCTTGGGAAGCTCCCAGAAGCTGTAGTGCACCATCTTTTTGTCGTAAGACCCAGGCGGTGACATGCGGCCGACCGCCAGCTCCACGCCGATCTCGACGTTAAGCGGGAAGGTCTTTTTCTTCGTCCACTTGCTAAGTGTCGGGTTGATACCGCCACCACCCATTCCCGGAAGCCGCATGAAAGACATCCAGGCGATGTCGGCGAAGTTGCTCTTGAGCATACCGCCCAGGTCGATCAGCGGGTCGCCGCCCGGCGATTTGGTGACGATCGGGACAGCCACTCGGATGCGATCCGGATAGGTGCGGCGCACCACGTCGCTGACGGTATTGCTGTCGTCCACGACGAATCGCGTTTCCGGTTCGATAAGGAGAAGTTGCTTGTCGAGCATCTCCCACTGAACGACACGCTCATCAAGCGGGAAGCCGGTGAAGAACCCACCGCCCGAGAAGCTTGTCGACAACATGAACTTCTCGCCCAAGAAGCCGGATGGGATCTGGCAGAGCAGCTTCTCTTTGTCCTTGTCCTTCGCACTTTCGGGGTAGGACCACAGTGTGAACAGACCTTTGTCCGCTTCCATGTCCTTGGTGACCTCTTCGAACTTGGGGAACTCCGGCGGAGCCGGCGCGGCGGGCTCCTTTCCGCCAGCGGCCATCTCCATCATCTGCGAGAGGTCAATCGCCTCTTCACCGCTCGGGGGACCGGCTTGCGTCGTCACCCAAGCCAACGAAACAGCAAGGCCAAAAACCGAAATGCGGCGTAGCATCGCATGCCTCCTTAATCGAAAACGCCGGTAGCTCCAGGCAAAACGCTTCCCCTGAACGCTGCCCGGCAAGACCTCCGTAGATTCCGGCACCGCGCGAACGCGCACGGCACCTTTTCACACGGGAACATACACCCAATGGTCCGTAAAGACTCACGGAACCCCCGTAAGTTTCGGTCAAGAGCTGTCATAGTTTGCAGCCTTTTCCCAGGTTTCATCCCCACCAATTCACCACCCGCCGGACGGGGGGCCGGGCTTGCCGGCAAAGCACCGTGCATGCGATCCCCCGAACACCGCCACAACGGGCAAAGTAACCACCCGGGCGAGAAACCGCCGGAGCACCCCGGGAGACCCGTTCAAGATTGCTCGGGGGCGTTCTCAGTACTGGCAACCGCGGATTCGATGAATCCGGGCGATCACGTAACGCGGTGCCCCGCTGCGCGATGTTGACGTGCGAGGTGCCGCAATGTTAACAGTCAAAAAAAGGTAGGATCGAACAGACTATTCCTACCAAGCCGCAGCGCCGGATGAACGAGCAATTCGGGGTGCGGGTTGCGGGTCGGGGGTACGGCAGCGTTTCGATGTCAGGATCAGACGCTTGAGCATGCGCAGCGCTTCCCGGCGGAACCGGACAACGAACTTGGCGAGTTGCACGAACCGCCCGGTGCCTACGTAAAACGACAGGTAAGTCAACACTTGGAGCAGTTCCAATTGACGATGCGACAGGTGGCGGACTTCAAGCGTGGCGCCGAAGTACTTGTCATACATTCTCCAATCTTCGGTAAGCAGCGTATAACCCCACTCTCCGCGGCGGGCCATCTCCCAGACCTCCGTGCCGGGGTAAGGCACCATGACCCCGACGGCGATGTCGTCGGCACCCAGGCGCGGCGCGAGAAGCACGGTGCTCAGCGCGGTGGTCCACGTTTCACCCGGATGGCCGATGATGAAGAAGGCGTTGACCCGGATGTCGGCCTGACGCGCGCAGCGGATAGCCTCCCGCGCCTGGGCCAGGGTGATGTTTTTCTGGATGCGCTCCAAGACCTCCTGGCATCCCGACTCGATGCCGAAATCCAGCGTGCGGCAACCGGCGCGGCGCATTTTGCGGTATAGCTCGAGGTCGGCGAGATTGGCACGGGAGTTGGCCTTCCACCGCCATATATAACCACGCTCTTCGTTGCGGGCGATGAGCTTGTCAAGGAAGTCGTTCGTCCAGCGGGCATCGACCCCGAACGTCTCGTCCTGAAACCACGAAGTATGCGAGCCAAGCCGCTCTTCCATCGCGTCCATTTCGGCCAGCACGTTGTCCACGCTGCGCATGCGGATGCGATGGCCGAGGACCCGCTGGCAGAACGCGCAGCGGAACGGGCAGCCCCGCCCGGCATACAATGGCCAATACAGTTCTCTGGGAAACGCTTCCCAGGCCGGGAAAGGTAGGGCATCCAGGTCGGTGATGAACGGTCGCGGGGCGTTGAGGTGCAGGTCGTTACCGTTGCGATAGGCGATTCCGAGGATGTTGCCCCAGCGGTAGCGTGGTACGCCACCTTCGACGGCTTCAGCCAATTCGCAGGCGGTCTCCTCCCCTTCGCCGCGAACGGCTACGTCAATGCCGGGGAACTCCTTGAGCGTACGTTCAGGGAGGGCGGTGGTGTGCGGTCCGCCCACGACAGTGACACAGTCGGGCAGGGCAGCCTTGACGCCGGCACAAAGCCATCCGGCGTGCCAGATCTCGTGCGTGGTGGCTGTCACGCCAACCATATCCGGGCCAAGATCGCAGATCCGCTCAAGGGTGGCTGAGGGGGAGAGGTTTTCCATCTTCGCATCGATCCCGATGACGTCATGACCCTCGCGGAGCAGACAGGCGGCGACGTAACCCAGGCCCAGATGCCCGACGCCGTGGCGGTGGGTCTGGAACTGCTGATTCGTGCAGGGATTAACCAAGACGATTCGCATGGGCGCGGGCCTTCCCCGAGAAAGTGGCCTCGTCAGTTTATCGGGCGAAAAAAGGTGTCAGGATGATTTTTTTGTGAGACTACAAGACGCGTTGCGGCGCCTGAGCGGACAACCGCGCCATTTAGATCTGTCTAAAGAGGACGAAGGTTTGGCGCACGATTGCGTGGTTTGGCGCACCGGCTATAGCGCAAAAAACCCCTGTCGACCTATTCTGCGCCTGAGAATAGGTCGCAGGGCTTAGAAACTCACAGGTTGTCGAAACGGTTTCGAACACGCTTCGATCGTGGATCGAAACCGGC
>JBARRC010000715.1:0-22363 GCA_049644045.1 Phycisphaerae bacterium | reverse complement strand
CTGGACCGAGGGGTACAGGCAACTTCTGGCACCGGGTGCATGACAGAATCCGCGGATGGGGTCGCAGGCTGAAGGCCTGCTCTATAATAGCCGGGGGCAAGCGCAGCGCCGCCCCCGGACGGCGTCGTCACCGAGCCACCCGACCCTGAAGGGGTCGTCTATTGTGTGCGACGGGAAGGCTATGCGACCCCTTCAGGGTCGAATGGGATTGGTGTTGGAGCAACCGTGTGCGGCGTCCCGCCATAGCGGGACTTGCCCACGGCTACTGTAGGTCAGCCTTCAGGCTGCAACAGCGTACGGCGCTGAAGCCGCCGAAAGTGTCACGGACCTTCTGGCACCTGGATCAGGGTGGCACGCACAAGCGTGAGGCACGATCACGATCAAGGCCAAGCCGACCACAGGAATCGCAAGAGCCACCGGTATGCCAGAAGGCCGGCTTGTCCGTGGGGAACGCCGGATGTGTCAAAAGAAATCTGTGCTCAGACCGGAGAGCCCGTGCAACCCGGATCATCCGGCAAGGTCACGGGACGCTATCTCACGGACCGCTATCTCATTCTTTCGTCCTCGGGGGTTGACATCTGACCTCTTCAGATGTAGACGTATATAGCTGACTTGGTTAATTGAATAGTTCGGAAGACAGTCGATAGATGTGGTTTGGCAAGAGACACGCCGGGTGGTGAGGATCCCAGCGAGGAGGTGGTTTTTCGTCTTTGGCGGTACAGCTACATCCTCGTTTCAGCCGTGCGTGAGATCCTGGGGGTCAAGCTGTTGCGGGAGGCGACTCGGTTTCCACGTGCTCCCTCGCAATTCCATCTCCTGAGGCTGGTGCAGAAGTACGAAGAAATCAAGGCGGCGTGGAGAAGCTATCATGAACCCCGCATCGTCAGGCCTTGGCGTGCGGGCGCTGGAATAGAACTTCTGGGGAGTGTCAGATGAAGTACTGGCGAAAACCTTTGGACTCCGACCAAGTTAAGATTCCCCGTGGCGAGGTGCATATCATCGCAGAGCGCTGCAAGGGGTGCGGCTTCTGCGTCGAGTACTGTCCAAAGGACGTGCTGGTGATGTCTGAGGAGTTCAACCGCAAAGGATATCATCCGCCGAAGGTGGTCAAGACCGGAGAATGCGTCAATTGCAACCTTTGCGAGATGATCTGCCCTGATTTTGCAATCTTCAGCGTGGAGCTGCCCGACGACGCGGCTTCGGACGAGCCTGTTCCAATCCCCGCGGAGGTGCCATCGAGCCACGGGCTTTAGCCCGGACGGAGGCACCGCGCAGGCTAAAGCCTGCGGCTCGCAAAACAGATTGCGGTGAAGCAACATTAAGGAGAGCGACAATTGAAAGCTGACCCTGCGGGCGTTCTCACGGGCGCCCATTATCTCGACGGTGACTTCGCCTGCGGCGAGGGAGCGATGGCTGCGGGGTGTCGGTTCGTCGGCGGTTATCCCATCACCCCTTCCACTGAGGTCGTGGAGCGCATCGCCCGCCGATTCCCCATGATGGGTGGGACGTTCATCCAGATGGAGGACGAGCTGGCAAGCATGGCCGCTGTCGTGGGGGCGTCGTGGACCGGAACGAAATCCCTGACCGTCACCAGCGGCCCCGGTTTCAGCCTGATGATGGAGAACATCGGTCTGGGTGCGATGATGGAGACCCCGTGCGTGGTGGTAAACGTGCAGCGCGGCGGACCGTCCACCGGGCTGCCGACCATGACCGGCCAGGCCGACATGATGCAGGCCCGCTGGGGTTCGCACGGCGACTATGAGCTTATCGCATTGAGCCCGCAATCGCCGCAGGAGGCCTTCGATCTGATGATCGAGGCTTTCAACCTGTCGGAGCTTTACCGCGTCCCGGTCATGTTCATGATGGACGAATGCGTCGGGCACATGACCGAGAAGGTCGTCATTCCCCCGGCCGACCAGATTGAGATCGTGCCGCGCAAGCTGACGGCCCAGACGCCTGAGGAATTCCTGCCCTACCGCGCTAACGGTAAGTATGTTCCGGAGTTCGCCCGGGCTGGAGACGGGTATCGATTCCACACAACGGGTCTGACTCACGACGAGCGCGGCTATCCGGTGATGAGCGCGGAATGCCAGGAAAAAGGCGTACGGCGCCTCGTGGAGAAGATCAGGAACAACGTCGACAAGATCGTTCACTTCGAGGAGGAAGACACGGACGGGGCCGACGTGGTGGCCGTGACCTTTGGGATCACCGCCCGGGTGGCTCGTATGGGCATTGATCTGGCGAGGAAGAAGGGTGTGAAGGTGGGCGTCATCCGGTTGATTGTGTGTTGGCCGTTTCCCGAGAAACGCATCCGCGAGTTGGCCGGAAAGGTTAAAGCTTTTGTCGTGCCGGAGATCAACTACGGCCAGATGGTTCTCGAGGTGGAGCGATGTGCCGGCGGAAAGGCCGCCGCGATCCTGGTACCGCATGGTGGCGGGGGCGTCCATGACCCGAATGACATTTGCGAAGCAATCGTGAGGGCAGCGAAATGAGCATGACAGTGGAAGAAACCCAGGTTGCCGCCAGCAAACATCCCGTGGCCCCGTTTCTTCGCATGGATCGGATGCCGCACATCTGGTGTCCGACGTGCGGCATCGGCACGGTGATGAAGTGTTTTGCGCAGGCCCTGGAGGAATTGGGAACGGACCTGGACAAGGCGCCCATTGTCTCGGGCATCGGTTGCACCGGTCGCGTGGCGGGCTACATGAACCTGGACGCCTTCCACACCACCCACGGACGGGCCATTCCGTTTGCCACGGGGTTGAAGCTGGGGCGACCCGAGCTGCTGGTGACCGTTTTTTCAGGTGACGGTGACCTGGCGGGAATCGGGGGCAATCACTTCATCCACGCCGCCCGGCGAAACATGGACCTGTTGGTGATCCTCGTCAACAACTTCATCTACGGCATGACCGGTGGGCAGAATGCGCCCACCACGCCACTGACGGCGAGGACGTCAACCATGCCCTACGGAAACTTCGAGCGGCCGTTCAACCTGCCGCACCTGGCGGCGAGCTGCGGGGCAACCTACGTGGCCCGCTGGACCTGCCTGCACACCCGCCGGTTGACGAAGTCGTTCAAGGAGGGGCTTGAGCGTAAGGGTTTTCGCTTCATTGAGGTCATCGCCCCGTGCTCGACGCTCTATGCACGGCTCAATAAGCTGGGGACGGGCTTTAACCTGATGCAGTTTTACCACGATAACGCGGAGATCCGTCACGGAGCGGACACCCGCGACTTGGACATAGACTTTCAGGGCGAGATTGTCTGCGGGAAGTTCGTCGACAAGGAGCGACCCACCTTCCTTGAAATGATGCATGAACATTACACGAAAACCCTCGGTGATAAATTTGTTCCGATGCCGCCGGAGGGAGGAATGATCCATGAATAGGACGGAGATTCGCATCACCGGCTTTGGCGGTCAGGGCGTTGTGCTGTCGGGATTCATCATCGGCCGTGCCTGTGCCATCAACGCCAGCAAGCACGCCACGATGATCCAGAGTTTCGGACCGGAGGCGCGTGGCTCCGCCTGTAGCGCAACCCTGGCGGTTTCGGAGACCGAGGTGCTCTACCCTTACATCGGACGACCGGACGTCTTCGTAGTGATGTCCGGCGAGGGGTACGACAAATACGGCGACGAGCTGAAAGACGACGGCATCCTGATTTATGAAAGCGACCTGGTCCGCCCGACCTTCAAGGAAGGGCAGCCGGCGTTCGGGGTGCCGTCCACCCGGATCGCGGAGTCGTTGGGACGGGCCATCGTCCAGAACATCGTGATGTTGGGCTTCTTCGCAGCCGTCTCGAAGATCGTCTCCCACGAGGAGATGCGCGAGGCCGTGAAGGCGTCGGTTCCGCCGGGGACCGAGAATTTGAACCTCAAGGCCTTCGACGCCGGCTGGGCGCATTTCGAGCAGGAGTACGGCGACAAGAAGGAAAAAACGCCCGCGGTTACGGCGAAACGGACCTAGTACTCTGCCTCAGAGATCTTTTGATGGATAGGTCGGTGAGGTTGTCGGGTGGCATGGGCAAACTTGTTTGCCCGTGCGGCACACCCACAAGACACGGGTAAGCTGGCGCTTACCCATGCCACCCAACTGAGAAAGGACTCTCGGCACGGCACACAGGAACACGGCTACGACAAGAAAGCGGCAGCCGGCGCCGTGGTGGGATGGACCTGGTAGGTGTGTAACTAAAAGACGATCATTACCTCCTTGAGGAGGCGTACGAGCGTGAACGCTCAGCCCACAGAATCGGCAGGTGTGATGGAGCCGGTAACGGATAAGAGGGCTCTGGTCATTGGCGGCGGTATCGCCGGCATCCAGGCGGCCCTGGATTTGGCCAACGCCCGCATCCGCGTGACATTGGTGGAGAGTTCGCCGTCGTTGGGGGGCCGGATGGCCCAGCTCGACAAGACCTTTCCCACCATGGACTGTTCGATATGAATCCTCGGGCCTAAGGCCATGGATGCCGGTCGGCATCCTCTAATCGAGGTGGTCACGAACGCGGAGGTCATCGGCTGCAAAGGGGAACCGGGCGACTTCCGCGTCCGGGTCCGGAAGAATCCGCGCTACATACGCGAAGACCGGTGTGTCGCCTGCGGGCTGTGCGTAGATACCTGCCCGATGGTCGGGGGCAACGAATTCGACGTCGGACTCAAAGCGCGCAAGGCGATCTATCGGCCATTTCCCCAATCAGTGCCGGCCACCTACGTGATCGACCCCGACGCCTGCCTCAACCTTCGGGGCTACCTTAGCGAGAAACAGCGCCAGAGATTCGAGAAGGTCCAAAAGCTCAAGCATCGCAGGAACGAAGACTACCAACCGAATGTGCTAGTTTGCGGCCATTGCACCAAGTCCTGCGAGGTCGACGCCATCGACTTCGATATGCGCCCGGAGGAATTCGAACTCGATGTCGGTGCGATCGTGGTGGCTGTGGGCTTCCAGGAGTTTGATGCGCGCAAGCTGGGCAATTACGGGTACGGCCGGTTTCCAAACGTCGTCACCAGCCTGGAGCTCGAGCGGATGCTCAATGCCTCGGGGGTGACGCAAGGCCACGTGGTGCGCCCGTCCGACATGAAGACCCCGAAGCGGATCGTGTTCATCCAGTGCGTCGGCGCCCGGGGTGAGGGCGGGCGACCGTACTGCAGCCGCTTCTGCTGCATGAATGCGGTGAAGGACTCGATGTTGGTGCGGCAGCACGATCCCGAGGTGGAAGACGTGACCATCCTCTATACCGATCTTCGGGCGTTCGGAAAGGGGTTCGACGACTTCGTGCAGCGGTCCCGGGATGAGAAAAGCGCCAATTATGTGCGCGGCCGTCCCGCCAAGATCGAGCATGTGGCCGAGGACGATACGCTCGAGGTCTTCGTGGAAGACACCCTGGGGCACGAGCAACGGCGCATCCCGGCCGACCTCATGGTGCTCTCCGTGGCTGCGGCGCCGAATGACCGGGCGGTTGAACTCGCCCACACTCTGAACATTGAGACGGACTCGTACGGTTTCATCGCTCGCCGGGACCCGGCTATATCCGCGGTGGAGAGTACGCGGGAGGGGATTTTCGTGTGCGGCAGCGCGGTGGGTCCGCAGGTGATTCCAGACTGCGTTGCCCAAGCCTCGGCGGTCGCGGCCCGCGCACAGCTCTTCCTCACCGGGCACCGGGTCGAAGAGGAGGAGGAGTCCGTCGAACCGCTCGACGTCTCCGGTCCACCGCGCGTCGGCGTGTTGGTTTGCCACTGCGGGATCAATATCGCCGGTTTGCTTGACATAGACGACCTGGTCCAGCACGCAGCCACCGTCCCCGATGTGGTCGTGGCCAAGGACCACCTGTTCGCGTGTTCAGGGACGGGACAGGACGAGCTCGTCGAGCTGATTCGTG
This sequence comes from Phycisphaerae bacterium, assembly GCA_049644045.1. Taxonomy (GTDB): domain Bacteria; phylum Planctomycetota; class Phycisphaerae; order UBA1845; family UBA1845. The sequence goes on along the minus strand of JBARRC010000715.1, from coordinate 16,495 downwards.
ACCATAATCTAAACCGCGTCGTAGTGGCTGCTTGCACGCCGCGCACGCACGAGCCCATCTTTCGGGAGACCTGTGCCCAGATCGGGTTCAACCCGTATCTGTTCGAGATGGTCAACATCCGAGACCAGTGCTCTTGGGTCCACTCAAAGCACCCGATCGAGGCCCAGGAGAAGGCCCGTGCCCTGATCCGCATGGGTGTGGCCCGGGCTCGCCATCTCGAGCCGCTCCAGGAAGGCGCGGTGCCAATGACCCGCGCGGCCGTGGTCATCGGCGGTGGAATCGGCGGGATTCAGGCGGCCACCGACCTGGCCGCGCAGGGGTTCCCGGTGACTCTGGTGGAGAAGACCAACCGGCTTGGCGGACGCCTCACGGAACCGAATCTGAAACACCTCTATCCCAACATGCGCCTGGCGGCGGACGTGTTGAAGCAAAAGATCACGCGGCTGGAAGAGTCCGGCGCGCGGGTCTTGCTGAACACCGAGGTCGCGGGCATCAACGGCTTCGTGGGCAATTTCGAGGTGACCTTGAAAGGCGCGACCGAGGAGGTGTTTCCAGCGGGAACGATCATCCTCGCCTTCGGCGCTTCCCTGCATGATCCGCAGGGTGAGTACGGCTACGGCAAGCTTCCGAATGTGATCACCAGCCAGGAGCTGGAAAACGCTTTCTTCAGGGATGAAAGCCGCCTCACCATTGACGGGCAAAAGCCCGACAGTGCTTCGTTCATCTTATGCGTTGGGTCGCGCGACCCGGAGGGTTTCACGGGTTGTTCGCGTTACTGCTGTCCGACGGCGATCAAACAAGCGATCCAGCTTTGCGAGCAGGGCATCGATACGACCATCTTCTATCGAGACATTCGCACGATCTCGTCCGGGGCGGAGGAAATGTATCGCGAGGCCAGGGGCATGGGTGTGTTGTTCGTCCGCATCCCCCCCGGCGAAAAGGCGGAGGTGATCGGTGATGAGCGGGCCGTCGCGGTGCGATGCTTCGACGACCTGTTGGGACGACGGGTGGAGGTTCCCACGAACCTTGTGGTCCTCAGCGTGGGGATGAGGGCCAGGCAGCCGGAAATGGACATCTTTCACGATATGCTCAAGGTCAGTGTGGGGCTCGACGGTTTCTTCCTGGAACGGCACCCCGAGCTGGCCCCGGTGGAAACCGCTGTCGAGGGTGTGTTCCTGGCCGGAACGGTCCAGGGACCGAAGGACATCGTCGATACGGTCGCCCAGGCATCGGCGGCGGCGGCCAAGGCCTCGGTCTTCCTGGCGTACGATACGGTGAAGCTGCCTCCGGCGGTGGCGATCGTGGATGAGGAGAAGTGCCGGGGTTGCGGCAAGTGCATCGAGGTTTGCCCGTTTCAGGCGCCGCAACTTGTCGAGACCGGGCCGGGGACCTACACGGCCCGCATCAACGCCTCCCTGTGCAAGGGTTGCGGAACGTGCACGAGTTGGTGCCCCTCGGGCGCGATGACGTCCAAGCACTTCACTGATCGCCAGGTGCACGCGATGATCGATGCGCTCTTCGCCGAGGAGATCGCGCCATGACCGCCACACCGGAGGATCAGACGAAGACTGTGCCTGGGAAAAAGGCGAATGAGGGGACAAGGGAGCGCCGAGGTGGGGGCAACTGCGTGGGGGAATCGAAAACGATGAGTGCCTCGTTGGAGATATGAGAGCGTGATCAGTCAAGCCGAAAAACCTGCAGTTACGGAAGAGGCGGTGACGGACAAGAGAGCGCTGGTCATCGGCGGCGGCATCGCCGGTATTCAGGCAGCCCTGGATTTGGCCAACGCCCGCATCCGCGTGACGCTGGTGGAAAAGTCGCCGACGCTGGGTGGTCGCATGGCCCAGCTCGACAAGACCTTTCCCACCATGGACTGCTCGATATGAATTCTCGGGCCTAAGGCCATGGATGCCGGTCGGCATCCCCTAATCGATGTAGTCACGAACGCGGAAGTCATCGGCTGCGAGGGGGAGCCAGGGGACTTTCACGTCCGTGTGCGCAAGAACCCGCGGTACGTCCGCGAGGACCTGTGCGTCGCCTGCGGACTATGTACGGACGTCTGCCCGGTGGCAGTGAGTGACAATGGTTTTGACTCCAGGATGAAGGCGCGTAAGGCGATCTATCGGCCTTTCCCGCAGTCCGTGCCGGCTTGCTTTCTGATTGACCACCCCCAGACCGCACCGTGCAAGGCGACGTGTCCCATCGGCCAGGATGTCCAGGGCTATCTGGCGCTCGTGGGAGTGGGGAAGCTCCAGGAGGCCCACGCCCTGATCCGCAGGACGAGCGCCCTTCCCGGGGTGTGCGGCCGGGTGTGCTACCATCCCTGCGAGGAGAACTGTCGGCGGGCCGCCGTCGACGAGCCGCTGGCCGTCAAGCACGTAAAACGCTTCATCCTGGAGAACACCTCGATCCCCGAGGACCTGTTCACGCCCGAGGAGCAGACCGGCAAGAGGATTGCGATCGTGGGCTCAGGCCCAGCCGGCCTCGCCGCCGCCCATGACCTTGCCCTGCGGGGCCACGAAGCCGTCGTATTCGAGCGCGAGGCCGAACCCGGAGGCATGCTCCGGCTCGGTATCCCCGCCTACCGCCTACCGCGGGATGTGCTTGATAGCGACATCGACGTCATCCGCCGACTCGGAGTGCAGTTCCGGACGAACGTCTTGGTCGATGCGGCGGTCATCGAAGACCTACGAAAGGAGTACGATGCGGTGTTCGTGGCCACCGGCGCCCACAGGTCGGTGGGGCTTAACGTGCCGAACGACGATGCCCACGGGGTGATGCAGGGCATCGAGTTCCTCCGTAAAGTGAACCTTGGGGAAAGGGTAGAGGTCGGCCGGCGCGTCGCGATCGTCGGCGGGGGCAATACAGCCATCGACGCGGCGCGCACCGCGTTGCGCACGGGAGCGGATAACGTCCTGATCTACTACCGGCGTTCCCGCAGCGAAATGCCAGCGGACGACGAGGAGATCCAGGCGCTGGCAGAGGAGGGGATCGGGATCGAGTTCCTGGTGGCGCCGACGAAGATCATCGTCGATGGTGGCCAAACGACGGGGATCGAGCTTCAACGGATGGAACTCGGCGAGCCAGACGACAGCGGCCGCCGTCGCCCCGTTTCCATCCCGGGCAGCGAGTCGGTCGTCGATGCCGACACCGTGATCCTCGCAATCGGTCAGAAGCCCGAGATCGATTTCGCCCGCGGGTCGAGGGTTGAACTGACGGATTGGGACACCTTCGCCGTCAACGAGGTCCACCTCGGAACGAACCTCTCCGGTGTCTTCTCTGGCGGCGACGCCGTGCGGGGACCGGCGTCGGTGGTCGAGGCGATGACCGACGGGAAGCGAGCGGCCCGGGCCATCGACAACCTTCTCAGCGGCCGGCCCGTCGACGAGGGCCTGGAGCCGCCGGCGCAACCGCTGGAGCCGATGACGGAAGAGGAGAAGCTGACGCTGCGAATCAAGACGCCGAGCGAGCCGCGAGTCAAGATGCCGAGCCTCGACGCTGCGCAGCGCCGCGACAGCTTCGACGAGGTGGAACTGGGCTACACCGCGGCGATGGCTGCGGAAGAGGCAGCTCGCTGCCTCAACTGTGGGGTCTGCTCCGAGTGCCGGGAGTGCACCAAACCGTGCGACGTTCACGCGATCGACTTCGATATGCAACCGGAGGAGATCGAGGTCGATGCCGGCGCGATACTGGTTGCCGTCGGCTTCCAGGAATTCGACGCGCGAAAGCTGGGCAACTACGGCTACGGGCGCTTTCCCAACGTGGTCACCAGCCTGGAATTCGAGCGGATGCTTAACGCTTCAGGTCCAACCCAAGGACACGTGGTGCGACCATCGGACAGGAAGACCCCCAAAAGAATCGTGTTCATCCAGTGCGTTGGTGCCCGAGGCGAGGGGGGACGAGCTTATTGCAGCCGCTTCTGCTGCATGAATGCGGTGAAAGACTCGATGCTGGTGCGGCAGCACGATCCCGAGGTCGAAGATGTGACCATCCTTTACACCGATCTGCGGGCATTTGGCAAAGGGTTTGACGAGTTTGTCCAGCGGTCGCGCGATGAGAAGAGCGCCAACTACGTTCGTGGGCGCCCCGCCAAGATCGATCTCGTCCCCAAGGACGACACGCTCGAAGTCTTCGTGGAGGACACATTAGAACACCAGCAACGACGTGTCCCGGCGGATCTGGTAGTGCTCTCGGTCGCGGCGGCGCCGAACGACGGCGCGATCAAACTGGCCGGGATGCTGGGAATCGAAACGGATCGGTATGGTTTCATCGCGCGACGCTGGCCGTCCGTATCCGCGGTGGAAACCACCCTGGACGGGATCTACGTGGCCGGGAGCGCGGTGGGTCCCCAGGTGATTCCAGACTCCGTTGCCCAGGCGTCGGCTGCAGCAGCCCGCGCCCAGCGGTTCCTCACCGGCTACCGCGTCGAGGAGACGGAGGAACCTGTTGAACCGCTCGACGTCTCCGGTCCGCCGCGAGTCGGTGTGCTCGTATGCCACTGCGGGATCAACATCGCCGGCGTGCTGGATGTAGATGACCTGGTCGAGTACGCGGGTACCGTCCCGGGCGTGGTTGTCGCCAAGAGTAGTCTATTCGCGTGTTCAACGACCGGTCAGGATGAGCTCGTCGAGCTGATTCCCGAACACAAGCTGAACCGCATCGTGGTGGCCGCGTGCACGCCGCGAACCCACGAACCCGTCTTCCGTGGGGCCTGCGCCCGGATCGGTTTCAATCCCTACCTGTTCGAGATGGTCAACATTCGGGACCAATGCTCGTGGGTGCACGTCAAGCAGGCGAGCGAGGCGCAGGAAAAAGCGCGCACGCTGATTCGCATGGGGGTTGCCCGGGCCCGGCACCTGGAGCCGCTGAAGGAGGGCGAGGTGCCGATGACTCGTGCCGCGCTGGTCATCGGCGGGGGGATTGCGGGTATCCAGGCGGCCACTGATCTGGCTGCGCAGGGTTTCCCGGTAACGTTGGTGGAGAAGGCGGGTCGGTTGGGCGGACGCCTGGCCGAACACAACCTGAAATGCCTGTACCCCAGCATGCGTCCGGCGCTGGAGGTATTGGAGGAGAAGCTCAACCGGCTTCGGGAGAGCGGTGCCCGGGTGCTGCTGAATAGCGAAGTGGAAAGCATCACCGGTTTCGTGGGCAACTTCAAGGCGACGTTGAAGGGTGCAACGGAGGAGGAGCTGCCGGTCGGGGCAATCATCCTCGCCTTCGGTGCCGACCTGCACCGTCCGCGCGGCCAGTTCGGCTACGGCGCGTTTCCGAACGTGCTGACCAGCGAGCAGTTGGAGCGTGCGTTTTTCAAATACGGCGGTACCATCGTCGTTGACGGACGTCGCCCCAAAAGCGCAACCTTCGTCCTGTGCGTCGGCTCGCGTGACCCGGAGGGTTTCAGCGGTTGCTCGCGTTACTGCTGTCCGACGGCGGTCAAACAAGCGATCCACCTTTGCCGGCAGGGCATCGATACGACCATCTTCTATCGAGACATTCGCACAATCTCGACCGGTGCGGAGGAGATGTACCGTGAGGCGAGGGGCATGGGCGTGCTCTTCGTCCGCGTCCCGCCGGGCGAGAAGCCGGAGGTGGTGGGCCAGAAGCGGGCCGAAGCGGTGCGTTGTTTCGACGACCTGCTGGGGCGGCAGTTGGAAGTCCCCACAGACCTGGTGGTTTTGAACGTGGGGATGCGCCCGCGGCAACCCGAGACGGGGAAGTTTCACGACATGCTCAAGGTCAGTCTGGGGCTCGACGGTTTCTTCCTGGAACGGCACCCCGAATTGGCCCCGGTGGAGACCGCGGTGGAGGGGGTTTTGCTGGCCGGGACCGTCCAGGGGCCCAAGGACATCGTGGACAGTGTGGCCCAGGCCTCGGCGGCGGCGGCCAAGGCCTCGGTCTTCCTGGCGTACGACAAGGTGAAACTGGACCCGGCGGTTGCGGTGGTGGACGAGGATAAGTGTCGCGGCTGTGGCACATGTGTGGATATTTGTCAGTTTCAGGCGCCGCAGCTGGTCGAGAGGGGGCCGGAGACTTTTACGGCTGAAGTCAACGCGTCCCTGTGCAAAGGTTGTGGAACGTGCACGAGCTGGTGCCCCTCGGGCGCGATCACGTCCAAACACTTTACCGACCACCAGATGCACGCCATGATCGATGCCCTATTCACCGAGGAGGCGGCGTTATGACGACCACGACAAAGAAAAAAAGGGTCAAACGGACACCGCCTAAGAAGGTGCCGGAGTCCTGGAACCCGAGCATCGTGGTATTCGCGTGCAACTGGTGCTCCTATGCCGGAGCCGATACCGCGGGTGTGTCGCGTGTCCAGCATCAGCCCCATTTCAGGATGATCCGGGTCATGTGCAGCGGGCGCATCCAACCGGGATTCGTGCTGCGGGCCTTCGAGAAGGGCGCCGACGGCGTGCTGGTGTCCGGTTGCCACTTCGGCGACTGCCATTACATCTTCGGGAACGAGCGCGCGGTCGAGCAATTTGAGAAAACCAAGAATGTGGTTAAACTGCTGGGCCTGGAGGAAGGACGCCTGAGGTTGGAATGGATCAGTGCCGCCGAGGGTGCCCGCTTTGCGGAAGTTATCAATGAGTTCACCGAGCAGGTCCGCAAACTGGGTCCCAGCCCCTTTAATGGGAGGTGTTAACGCCTATGCCGGAACTCGCACAGGTAGCCAAGGATACAAGGGCTTGGGCCTGCTATGACTGTGGGAAATGCACCGCCACATGTCCGATTTCGCGGATCGGCGGGGATTACAGCCCGCGGCGGCATGTGTTAGCCACCAATTTGGGACAGCGAGAGGCGATCGTCGACTCCAGCGGCAACCTGTTCACTTGCCTGACGTGCAGCTTGTGTGACAGGCGCTGTCCGGCTGACGTGCGCTACACTCAGCTAGTCCAGAAGCTCAGAGAGCTTTCCCACCGCGAGGGTGTCGAACCAAATTGCCCACACGGCGGGGCGCTGCAGTCCGTGATGCGGATGATGGCCGCGGGCGGGACCCAGCAGGACCGCCTGGATTGGCTGAGCGACGACCTGAAAATCGAACCCAAAAAAGGCGAAGTGTTCTACTGGACCGGCTGCACGATGTATTACGACGCCTTCTTCCCGGACTTTAAGGTCACGACGTTGGAGGGAACCAGGGCGGCGGTGCGGCTGATGAACAAACTGGACGTCGTGCCGGTGGTATCGCCGGAGGAGCGCTGTTGCGGGCATGACCTGTTGTGGAACGGTGACCGGAAGAGCTTCGAGTTGTTGGCGAAGCACAACGTAAAGCTCGTGGCCGACAGCGGGGCGGAGGTGCTGGTTGTCTCCTGTGCAGAGTGCCTCCGGACATGGAAGATTGACTACGAGCCGTTTTTTGAGGGTAACCCGCCGCGGATCATGCACATTACGGAGTTTTTGGCTATACGCTTGCCGGAAATGAAGTTCAAGACAAACAGCCGGCAACGCCGGGTTACGTATCAGGACCCGTGCCGCCTCGGCCGTCATCTGGGGATCTACGAGCCTCCACGGGAGATGTTGACGGCCCTGCCCGGTGTCGAGCTGGCCGAGATGCGACGGTCCGGTCCTGCGGCGATGTGCTGCGCGGGAGGAACCTGGTCGAATTGCGACCGCTTCGCCAAACAAATTCAGGTTGCGCGTCTGCGCGAGGCGCGGGCAACGGGAGCTGATGTACTTGTAACGGCTTGCCCGAAATGCCAGATCCACTACCGTTGTGCCATGAAAGACCCCAATCTTGGAGGGGATATCGAAATCGAGATGCGCGACGTGGCCGAGATGGTGGCCGAAGCGCTGGAATAGCGAACCGGATTCCAAGACTCTCTGGCAGAACGAGCCGCGGGCTTTAGCCCGCGCGGACCCTCGGGGTGAAATGAACCACCCGGTGGTGTGCTCTGTCAGGCGGAAGACCGACTGGAAAGTCGGTCCCACATACGGGTTTCTCAAAGGGTCGTTTGGGATGCTAACGGGTTGTTCGGGATACTAACGAGTTTTGAGGGATAGTTACTCAGACGGGAAGGGTATTTGATGGTTGAATCCAAACCCACGACTGACGAGATTCGCGTGGGTGTGTTTGTCTGCGATTGCGGGCTGAACATCGCCGGGGCCGTGGACTGCGGCGCGGTGGCTGAGTACGCCGAGACACTGCCGGATGTGGCGTGCGCGGTCCGGAACAAGTACACCTGTGCAGACCCCGGTCAGAACGAAATCAAAAATGCGATCCGGGAGCATCGCCTCAACCGCGTTGTCATCGCCTCCTGTACACCGAGGCAGCACGAGCCCACATTCCGGCAGTGCGTGCGCGAAGCCGGCCTGAACCCATACCTGATGGAAATGGCCAATCTGCGCGAGCACTGTTCCTGGGTGCACCCCGGGGACTGGGATGGCGCCACCCAGAAGGCGAAAGACCTGGTGGCCAGTGCCGTGGCCCGGGCGCGTTTCCTGCAGCCGCAGGAGGAGATGACCGTCCCCGTCACCAAGCGGGCGTTGGTGATCGGCGGTGGTGTGGCGGGCATCGAGGCCGCCATCGAACTCGGCGACGCGGGACACGAGGTCGTCCTCGTCGAGAAGGAGCCGACCATTGGTGGGATCATGGCCCAACTTGACAAGACCTATCCCACCATGGACTGTTCGATATGAATCCTCGGGCCTAAGGCCATCGATGCCGGTCGGCATCCAAAAATCGAACTGCTCACCTTCTCCGAAGTCGAGGAAGTCTCGGGCTACATCGGGAACTTCACGGTGAAGATCCGTAAGAAGGCCCGGTACGTCGATCCCGATCTGTGCAACGCATGCGAGGAGTGCGTCAAGGTTTGCCCGGTCACCAAACCGGATGAATACCAGATGGGGTTCTCGTCACGGAAAGCCATCTACATCCCCTTCCCCCAGGCTGTCCCCTGCTCCTACATCCTCAACATGGACGACTGCCTCGGGAACAACCCCATCGCCTGTGGGAAATGTGAGGAGGTCTGTGAGAAAAAGGCCATCAACTACGACGACAAGGACGAGATCGTGACCCGCGAGGTTGGGGCGATCATCGTGGCAATCGGGCTTGACGTGTACGACCCGACCGAGATGGACGAGTACGGCTACACCCGTTTCGACAACGTCATCACCTCGATGGAGTTCGAGCGTCTGATCTGCGCCGGAGGCCCGACCGCCGGTCACTTCGTGCGCCCCGGCGATCACGAGCGCCCCAAGCGCATCGGCTTCATCCAGTGCGTCGGCTCGCGAAACCCGAAGATCGGCCGACCCTACTGCTCCAACATCTGCTGCATGAACACGATCAAAGACACCCTGCTTCTCGCCGACCACTACCCCGACGTGCAAAACGTCGTCTTCTACCAGGACATCCGTGCGTTCGGGAAATCGTTCGAGGACATGTTCCAGCGGTCCAAGGAGGCGGGTACGCGCTATATTCGGGGGCTTCCGAGCGATGTAGAGGAGAACCCAGAAACGGGCAACCTCATTGTGACCGTCGAGAACACCACGAGAAGCTCGGGTAACGGCAGAATGGGCGCGGTGGAACGCCATGAAGTCGACATGCTCGTGCTGTCCGTGGGCGTCGTGCCGCCGAAGGACATGGCAAAGATATCCTCGATGCTGACCCTGTCCAAAACCTCCGACGGTTTCTTCATGGAGTCGCACCCGAAACTCAAACCGGTGGATGCGCCGACCCGCGGTGTCCACTTCGCCGGATTCTGCGAGGCACCCAAGGATATCAAGGACTCCGTGTGCCAGGCCGGGGCGGCGGCGTCGCGAGCGGGGGCCCTGCTGAACGCGGGCAAGATCCAGATCGAGGCCATTACCAGCCGCATCGACGAACAGGCCTGCAAGAAGTGCGGTCTGTGCGCGGCGGTGTGTCCTTATGGAGCGATCGTCTGGAAGAAAGGCGAAGTAGCCGTGGTGGTGGAGGCGGCGTGCGCCGGTTGCGGCTCTTGCGGGGCCACCTGCCAGTTCGGCGCGATTACCATGCGGCACTTTACCGACGACCAGCTCATCGCCCAGGTGCGCGCCACCCTGGCCGACAGGCCACAGGACAAGATCTTCGTGTTTGCCTGCAACTGGTGCTCCTATGCCGGCGGTGATATGGCCGGGATCTCCCGCATCCGATACCCGAGCACAAACCGCGTCGTCAGGACCATGTGCTCGGCACGTGTTTCGGAGGAGATGGTGTTGGAAGCCTTCCGCTGCGGCGCGCCGATCGTCCTGGTTTCCGGGTGCCACTATGCTGACTGCCACTACATCAACGCCAACCGCCAGACGGTAGTGCGTGTGCAGCGCCTGTGGGACAAGCTGGACAAAGCCGGCGTTAGACCGGAGCGGCTGCAATTAGAATGGATCAGCGCTGCGGAGGGACAGAAGTTCGCCAAGGTGATGTACCGGATGGAGGAGCTGCGCAAGACCGTCACCATGGAAGAAATCGAGCACGGTCGGGAGGCGATGAAGCCGAAACCCAAGAAAAAGCCCGCGAAGGATAAGGCGGCCGCCGCCGCGGCCGTGAGCTGAGAGTGTTTAACAAAGCGAGCCGCGGGCTTGAAGCCCGCGCGGACGTTCGAGCGCAAAGGAACATCATAGGGTAGCTCTCAACCGGTGGATGGAGGTCTGTATGGCGGCAACAAGAGAAACCTTTCGATGCATGGCGTGCGGGTATGAATACCAGGAGCCGGTGGAAAAGGGTGAAGACAAGGAGCGTTCCTGCCCCAAGTGCCGCTCGAACAGCATCCGGCATCTGAAGAAGAAATCATCGGCCAAGGAGTGATCCGGATGTCTGAAGCTGCCAATGACAAAGATGATATCGTACGCGTCGACTTCCGCTTCCGGCGGGAGTTGGCCGAGAAGATCGAGGGTAACCTGGCGAGTTTCTGCTACCAGTGCGGCGCCTGCGTGGGGGATTGCCCGGCGACGACGTACAGCAACGGCAGGTTCAACCCCCGCGAGATCATGCTCAAGGTCTTGTACGGCCTCGGGAAGGAATTGCTCAAAGAGGACTCGATTCTCTGGGAGTGCACCAATTGCTACAACTGTCATGAGCGCTGCCCTCAGGAAGTCAAACCTGTCGAGGTGATCATCTCGCTGAAGAACATGCTCGCGGATCTGGGAATCGTTCCGGACCCCGTTGAGAAAGTCATCAAAACATTCGAAGAGACCGGGCGAACAACTCCGCTGAGCCCGGTGGTCGACCGCCAGCGCAAGCGGTTCGGCCTGCCGCCGCTGCCGCCGGTTCCGATGGACGAGATACACAAGCTCATCGAACCGGCCTCGGATAAAGGAGAAACGGATTGAAACGCTTCGCCTTTTTTCCCGGCTGCCTGATCCCGACGCGGCATCCCGCGATGGAGTTCGCCATTCGGCACACCCTGCCCAAATTGGGTATCGAGATTGTGGACCTCGAGGGCGCCTCGTGCTGCCCTGATCCGATCTACTTCAAGTCCAAGGACAAGCTATCGTGGCTCGCTGTGGCCGCCCGCAACCTCACCCTCGCTGAAGACTTGGGCCTGGACATCGTCACCAACTGTTCAGGATGCACCGCTACGCTATCGGAAACGTACCACCTGCTCGAGGACGAGGAGCTCAGGGCCAAAGTCAACGAGCGCCTCAAGCGGATCGGGCGCCAGTACCGGGGCACGAGCCGGGTCAGGCACATCGCGACCATCGTGCGAGATGAGGCTGGGTATGAAGCAGTGAGCCAGTCCGTAGTGCGCCCCCTGGCAGGCCTGAAAGTGGCTATCCACTACGGATGTCACCTTCTGAAACCCAGTCGAATCATGCAGGTGGACGATCCCAACAACCCCACCGTGATGGAGAACCTCGTCGCGGCCCTGGGTGCGACGCCGGTCCGTCACCGCAACTGGTACCTGTGCTGCGGAAAGGCCTGCCAGACGGACGAGATCCCGTCCAACATGATGCGCGACCTGCTGAGCACGATTCAGGACGAGCAGGCGGAGATCCTGTGTATGATCTGCCCCACGTGTTTCGGCCAGTTCGATCACGGACAGATGAAGGTCTCCAAGCAGTTTGGCGAGGACTTCCACACGCCGCCGATCTACTACTTCCAACTCCTCGCTCACGCGCAAGGAGTGCCCTACGACAAGTTGGGGTTCGAACGGCAGCGCTTCAAGCCTGAGTGCTTGCGCCGTTTCGAGACCGCCGCGACCCCCGCTGCGAGTTGACAGCTTCGCCAATCAACAATCCACGTTAAGGATTTCAGGCATGGTTGATGGTAATTCGATACACGAAACGGATTTGCTTGTTATCGGTGGCGGGCCGGGTGGCTACCATGCCGCCTTTCGAGCTGCCGAGAACGGCATTGCAACCACGATCGTGGAATCGTCAGAGGGTTTGGGCGGCGTGTGCCTCCACCGTGGATGCATCCCCTCCAAGACTTATCTGTCCCTGGTCGAGACGATCCATCAGGCCGAAAGCAGCAAGGCGGTGGGCATCGACTTCGGCACCCCCAAGATCGACGCCAATGCCGTGCGCGGCTGGAAGGAACAGGTGGTGTCCAGGCTGACAGGTGGGCTGGACATGCTGTGTAAGAAATTCGGCGTAAAGAAGCTCCACGGCACGGCCCAATTCGAGAGTGACAACCAAGTGGCAGTTCAGAAGGGCGACGTGTCCCGGATCAAGTTTCGCCGGGCGATCATCGCCACCGGCTCGCGGTCGATCACGCTTCGCGGTGTGCAGATTGATTCGCCCCGGGTCATGACCTCGCGTGACGCTTTGGAGCTTGCAGACATTCCAAAGACGCTTCTGGCCATCGGGGGTGGTTACATCGGTCTGGAGCTGGGCCAGATCTACGCTGGACTTGGATCGAGGGTCACTGTTGTGGAGATGCTGCCGGGGCTGCTGCCCGGTGCCGACCGCGACCTGGTCCGCCCGCTGGCGAGGCGCCTTAAGGAGCAGTTCGAGGAAATCTGCCTCGAAACCAAGGTGGTCAGCATGAAGGAGGTCCCCGGCGGGCTCGAACTGAGCTTCGATGGGAAGAACCCACCAAAGTCAAACAGGTTTGAGAAGGTCCTGGTCTCGGTCGGACGCCGGCCGAACTCGAGCGAGCTGGCCTTGGCGAAAGCGGGCGTCGAGGTTGATGACAAGGGCTTCATCAAAACGGACGCACGGTTCCGCACGAGCTGTCCGCACATCTACGCGATCGGTGACGTGATCGGCAACCCGATGCTGGCGCATAAGGCCCAGCACGAAGGGCATGTGGTCGCGGATATTCTCGCGGGTAAGGACGTCGTTTTTGAGCCCCGGGCCATCCCTGCCGTAGTGTTCACCGACCCGGAGATTGCCTGGGCGGGCTATACGGAGGAGGAGGCGAAGGCCGAGAAGCTGGACGTGGTCATCAAGAAGATGCCCTGGTCGGCGTCGGGCAGGGCGGTGACTTTGGGCCGCACCGACGGGACCACGAAGCTGATCTTCGACAAGTCGACCAAACGGCTTCTGGGGATGGGCCTGACCGGGCGGCACGTCGGCGAGATGATCGCCGAGGGGGCTTTGGCGTTGGAGATGGGGGCGACCGCCGTGGATCTGGCGTCCACGATCCACCCGCACCCGACGCTCTCCGAGACGATCATGGAAGTGGCCGGCATGGTAGCCTAATGCCCTGTCAGCACTGAATTGACGGGTGGCATGCTCGGCACAGGCGAGCATGTCGCACTTCGCCCGGACATGCCACCCAACCTGACCGGTTGGTCACGGAGGGTCGGTTTCTCGTGGTCCGGCGTCTACCTCTGCCGGCTGGATCCAGGCAGGGTAGGGCCCGATGGTTGTCGTCACCTCGTAGCGGCTGAGGATTTCGGCGAGATGGTCGTGACAGTTCTTGTCACACCACCGGTCGAATACCGCGGAGCCTTCTTCGGGAACCATAATCGCGTAGGCCTTCCCGGCTTCGAGGTCGGCTAGAATCTCGCGCATCTGGTCTTCTGAGCGCGGATAAGTGAACCGGCTGGCGGCGCGTCGGGACGCGTAGACGTAAATGCCTGCGTCGTAGGCCCAAACGTAGACAGGCTGGTCCTCGGGAACCAACGCTTGAATCTCTCGCCCGACGTTCTCCAGGCGATCGCGGTCGGTGTATTCCCTCAGATGCGCCAGGTACGAGGTGGCCAGTCCGTGTTCATAATGATCGACGAGGGGGCGGCCCAGCAGCACCACAACGGTTGCACACGCGATTGCCACAGCGCCACGGTGCGCCCGGTCCAGTCGGCGGAACGTCTCCTCGAGGTGGTAGATGCCTATCGCGGCAAGCCAGAGCATGGCGGGCCAGGTGGCCTGCCAGTAGCGCATCGACCGGCTGGGACCCAGCAGCGCCAAGACGACCTGGGCAATCCACCAGAGCAGCATCGCACACGCGAGCCCGCGTGACAGGCGGTTGACCCTCACGGTCAGAACGGTCGTGACAACCCCGATCAACGCCAGCCATAGCGGAAGCTGGACCGGTCCAAGTCCCGCCCGGATGCGCGACCAGGATGTCAGCGCGCTGGTGATGCTGTCCGATGTCAAAAGTCCGCGGTTGAATTCGAAGATGGCTGCCCACGCCGGCCCGAGCGTTTCGCGGTAGTGCAATACTCCCGTCACCGCGGCCGCCCCGAGTGCGAAACCGATCCAGGCAAGACCGCCTGCGCCCAGCCATCGGCGGCGCTCGGGCTGCTTGAGTGCGGTCAGGACGATCGCGACGGTCGAGACCGCCAGCAGACCCACAACGCCGGTCTGCTTGACGGCGGTAGCTGCGGCCCACAGCAGCCCGGCGGCAAGACCCAGCCAGATGCGACGCCTCATTCTTTCAGCGCAGAGAGATAGGAGCCAAACGGAGCAGGCCGCAAGCTCAAACATTGACGAGTAGAAGTCGGGGTTGATGGAGGGGGTGTCGTACAGCCGCAGGGTAGTGATCGCGGCCCCGATCAACAGTGTCCCCCAGGCAGCGGTCGCACTGAGCACCCGCTTCATCGCGTACGCCGATATCGCGAGGCACAGCAGCAGTGTCACCCCAGGTGTGACCCACGCCCCGATCTGCCTTCCGCCGCTAAGCGCGATGCCGAGGGCGTTGATCCATGCGATGCCGGGTGGCTTGTTCTCCCAACAGTCGACGTACATGCGCTGGCCGTTATAGACGCATTGGCCGAGGTGAAGGAGTTCATATTGGTCGTTGCGCTGCTCCGCCCAATACGTTGACCAAGCTCCGGTGATAGCCAAGGTGACAACCGCTACGCCGATCAGAAAGACCAGGACCCTTGCAAACGAGAACCGTGTCCGGTTCGGACGAAGGCCGGTTGCATCGGTTGCACGAGGCTCGTCCGGGTGTGGTGGTTGAGCGCTGGATGGGGTGTCCATATCCTCTTTCCCTGAACGTATACACGACGAACATCAAACGCGCCGCGCGAAAGTATACAGAGCGAGCCGCGGGCTTCAGCCCGCGCGGAGCCTCGAAGGACGATGTTCCGCAGTAGCTCGGTCTTGTCCAAGACTCGGAGCAACCGGCGACGTTTTTCCCGGTGGGTGACTTTGGTGAATGCCGCGTCTAGTCTTCGCGGTCCAGCGAAGCCTCGACGGCTTCGAGTCGCTCGCGCAGGTCGTCCGGCAACGCGTCGCGGATACTCTCATCGATTAATCCCACGCCAAGAAGATCCGCGATATGAACGCGATCAATGTCACGAAGCGACGTGAGCTTCATCCGGACGAGCGCGGGCAGATCAAGCACCCAGAAACCCTCCGGATCACGGACGGCTTCATCTACATCCGGTGCGGGGTGGGCATATAAGGGACGAACTTTCTGTCCAGACCATACCAGATGCACACCGGACCGCCGACTGGGCTCCTGCGGGTCCAGAAAGAGAACAAGTCTACGCAGGTCTTCGCGGCGAAAGCCCAGTTGACGCATCACCTCGGTGATGCGTTCAAGGTCCGCAGCCTGGACAAGCAGGTCGACATCTTTGGTCGTCCGCGTGGCGGCCGGGTCGGCTTTGGCTATCCATGCGGCGACTGCATTACCGCCGATTACCGCGTACCGTATGCCGGCGGCATCCAACACAGCGGTGACCTTCCGCAGTCGTTGCTCAACCCGCTCCATGGCCATGACGTAGCTCTTGAATGACGTCGTTAGTCGCATACCCCATCATAGTCGTACAAGGGGAGGGAAAAAAGGTGTCAGGATGATTTTCTTGGCAGGGCTAGCGTGGGACCCGGACCACCGACCGGCTGGGCCTAGCGACCGCCATGCGACCTCGCGGTTGCCCACGGAAGCAACCGGAAAAATCATCCTGACACCTTTTCTTGACTTCACGCGCCGCCGCGAATGTGGCTACAATGCGGTCCACGCGGGCTTCAAGCCTGCGGCTCGCTTATGCGGTGTTGGAGAAAGAGGAAAAAGAGGAAAAGGTGTCAGGATGATTTTCTTGGCAGGGCTAGCGTGGGACCCGGACCACCGACCGGCTGGGCCTAGCGACCGCCATGCGACCTCGCGGTTGCCCACAGAAACAACCGGAAAAATCATCCTGAC
>JBARRC010000714.1:0-4092 GCA_049644045.1 Phycisphaerae bacterium | reverse complement strand
GCTGGCGCGTGCTGGGTTCCTGATGCGCCGCGGCCGCCTTGCCCGTGTCACGCCCGACGTGCTGGCCGACCATCTGCTATTCTGCAAGGCTGTAAGTCTCGATGGCCAACCGACCGGCTTCGTTGACTCGATCTTCGAGGCATTCGCGCCGGCGTACCTTGGGCACATTGTGTCGAACGCTGCCGAGCTTGATTGGCGGACTTCCGCGCTGGGGGGCGACGTCGAAGTGTTGGCACGGACTTGGGCGCACATAACGGATCAGCTGCCATCTCTTTCGCATCCAGCACGTTCAGAGCTTGTTTCCAACCTCCGACGAGCTGCGATGTTCGCTCCGGGGCGCGTGCTTGAGCTACTCGAATGGCTCCTGCAACATCCCGACGCTCCTGAAGAGCCCATGCTTGCTGGTCTCGGGCTCACGACTCCCCCACAAGTGCTCCAGGACCGGATCTGCGAGCTTCTAAAGATCATAGCCACGCATCCGGACTACACGCGCCGGTGCGTCAGCGTCCTGATCCCTCTAGTTCCTGGTGATGACCGCCGGACGAATCAGTATCCCTATCACCCGCGTCGCGTCCTGGAGAACCTGGCGGGATACGAGCTCGGCCGACATCCAGCTTGTCAACGGACGGTTGTCGAGACAATCCGTGATGTTGTCCGGGATGCTCTGCCCGATAGTCCAGTTGCCTGGGCCGCGCCGGTCCTCGGTGCAGCTCTCGTCCGAAGCGGGGAGAGCCATCGAGGCACTCGCCACCGTCTGACTATTCGCGGTTACCCCCTCTACCACTGGATTAATCGCATCGCGCCGAACCGCGAGACGGCAATTCAGGGCCTGGTCTCGCTCTGCGACCGTGAATCAGCAGGCGACGCCGCCGCGGCAGTGGCAGAGCTTGCAAAGCTGCTCTATGCGCCGATCGGGATCTTAGGAAGGGGGATCACTGAAGAGGAGATTCGGGCTTGGACTCCCGAGGCTACGCAGGCTGCCAGCCGGCTTGGTACTATAGCCACGACGGCACCTCTAGACGTGACTCGCTATCTGGCGCGGCGCGCATTGCGCGACTTTCGTGACGACTCTTGGACCGAGATTGCGGGCGAAGCCCAACAGATCCTGCAGCGGACCCCGGCCATCGCGGACGAAAGGCTCTTCGACCTCTTCGTCGGCTTGCCCTATGAGCGGCACGCCCATGACTATCGGGCTGAGCGGGCATGCGCGGCAACGTGCGCAGCAGATGTGGCACACGACCTAGCTGCACGATACGACGACTTGGACGACTTATTACACGTGCTCGCTGAGAAGATCACGTGCGCTGGACAAGTGTGTGACGTCGATGCACAAAACTACGCAGAGCTCGCGCGGGCGCTGGCGGCGGAACATAGCGACCACAAGATTGAGTGGGCCACCGCCATTATGCAGCATCCGGGTGAGTCAATCCATGGACTATTACCGACAGCACTCTTGACCATCAAGAAGGAGTGTCAACAAGAAGCGTTCTCAAGGTTGATTGACACTGTCTGTCAATCACCGCACGAAACACTGCGCCAGGTGACCGCCAATGCGTTCTTCTACTTGGTCGACTCGGACTCCGCCGACCGATCGGACCTCGACCTACTCAAGCAGTTCTTGGACGACCCAAGCGCGTCGGTTCGGCGGGCCGCGATCTGGCCGCTGGGGCAGTTCCAGGAGAAGCTGCCTGACGAGGTTGCCGAAACCGCAGTCTCAGTCGAGATCGAAGACGATGCCGACTTGGCGGAAGAACTCTTCGGATTGTTCCGCAGGCACGAGCGGCTTGGTCCGACCGGCCTCACCGATGAGCAGGTTGATCGTCTATTGGCGAAACTGCAGCCGTTACGTCGGCTTGAATCGCGCACGCACAACGTATTGACTTTCATTGCGTATGCATCCAAACGCCGCCCAAGATCGGTAGTAGAGATGCTCCTCTCTCGCATCCAGAACGCGCGCGCTCAGGATGGGAGGGATTGCGAGGAGCGGTACGACCCGATCCCAATCGGTGGTCATGGATTGTCGCTTCCGGGTTTGCGTGAATCGGAGCAGTACCCTGAATTACTACGACAGATCCGCGATGCGGCGTCAGTACGAGATGCGTTGGCTCGGCATCACCTCGCTACCCTCTTCTGCGTTGCTGCGGATCTCCAGGCTGCCGCGGACGTTCTGGGTGAATGGACATCGAGCGACGATCCCGAGAAGGTGGTTGCTGCGGCCAGCCTGCTGCGCAACTTCCACAGCGACGTGGTGTTCTCTCTCGCCGACTTTGTGGCCGACACCCTTGATAACGCGGAAAGGCTTGGTGCCGACTGCTATGAAGCCGTCTGCGGGCAATTCTTCGGAGTCGCGATTTCCGGCGTCTGGTGCAGTGCGCTTGGTGAGCCCTCACCACATGAGGTCTCCCAGAGGGCACGTGCGAGCGAGTTTGCAGAGAAGTATGCGGAACGGGCACCAGTTTGCCGGTTCTACGAGGACTTGGCAAGGCATGCCGAAGCGAGCATTCGTCGTGAGCTCGACCGGTTTGAGGAGGAAGAGCTCGAGTGAAATCGATCTTGCAGCAACTCGACGCGCTCAGCCAAGCCCTGCAACAAGTGGCGAGCACCCTCCCGCCGACAGAGTGTACCCTTGCTGAAAACGCTCTAGTGCCTTTCATCCGCGCCTCAAGACGCAAATGTCTTGCTGTGCTTCAACATAGGGCAGTGATTTCAGGCGTAGACTGGAGTAAACTCGATGATCTAGGCCGAACTTCACCGTTAACTGGGCGAACTAACAGGCTGACGATCGAGCTGCCGGAGGCCTGCCTGAGCGTGTTCCATCCTGGCGCGGCGATTGATCACGTGTATATCGCGTTCGACGGCTTTGTTGCAGGAATCGTGAATGTCACAGACACGTTGGGCCGTCTGTTGAACCTCTGCTTTGACCTGCAGATTCGCCAAGAGCAAGCCACGCTGTTCGCAATCCGGGATAAGGTAAAGGCTTCGCCACTCGGCCAAGTTCTCGCTGATCCGACAAGGATGGATTGGCTCAAGCGTGTTCGTGAGCTTCGCGGCCAGTGCCAGCACGCAGAACTTGAGAAAGTGCTGATTGACTCTAGCGCTGTGCTCGGACACCGCGAAGAACCGCGTGTACCCTCCACGTTCGTCTGGTCAAATCCGCCACGCGATACGCCTGTGACGGAGTACGCGGCGGCAGTGGCTGACAAGGTGGAAACACTCCTCTGCGATTGCATCGCCGTCATAGTCCAACATGGCATCAAGGCGACCACTCCGATATAAGCGAAGGACCTGAAGGTCCCATCCATGTCCGAAGGCTGTTGAGTCAATGCTGCCGCGCATACACTCCACGCGCACGCGCGCGAAGCGCCGTCAATATCTGATTCGACCACGACCACACGCGGCAGGGTACGTTGTCTGCGCGCCGAATGAAGATCGGCGCCACTGCGTGGGGCAGTTTGTCGGGTGTCCTGAATAGCTCGATGATTCGGTTTGCCGCCGTCTCTGCTTTTCCGTAGAATTGCATTGCCGATACCTCCTATGTAGGTGTTGGCCACGGGACCGGATGTGCAACCATCGCGGTCCCACTTATCGTTACAGAGTAAGTATGACACGTCTTTGGCATGTTGTCAAGAGAAAAATTCTACAACCGGTCCCCTGTGGAAAAAACACGCCTTACGCAACCGTCTGTGCGGGGTAGCGATTTCCGCTATGTTTCCCGGTGTTTTTCGCGTTCAATATCGCCGGACTGCGGCGCTACCTGTGACGCCGTTTTGTCACAGGAAGCACGTGGGGCCCCCTTCGATTCCCTGGGTAAACCCGCCCGCCGGCCGCGCGGTTTCGTATAGGGGGTATCAGACTGATTCCCGGCTCATCTGGCCGTTTCGTACCGTCAGTCTCATCGCACATGTGGACCTTCCCTCAGCACCCCCGAGTCTCTCGCCGACAGGTAGGACTGGTCGGTTCGTTTTTCTCTGAGCACCTTGTAGCGACGCAACGCCGGCCGCAGACTACGGCACGAACCATGCCCATCACCATGTGGTTGTCGCCGTGTTAGAGCGTGACCGGACGCGTGGCGGCTCTCCGGAGCGAACTTGA
>JBARRC010000713.1:0-4963 GCA_049644045.1 Phycisphaerae bacterium | reverse complement strand
GGGGGTTTGAGTTTCAGCATCCGGCCCCTGCCGCATCAGGTACTGAACCGGCGCAACGGCAGGGCGGACCGGAGGCACATATGCCCGTTCACCTCGCTTACGACGATGCATCACTAGGAAGCACTCTCGACGCACTCGGCACGGGAGAGGATGAGCAACCAGTTGCGCATGTCGTTGTTTACGGTTCCGAGGACTTATCCCAGCCTGCAATGGGCGTCCTCGATGAGATCGACCTCCCGAGTGTCCTGGGAAGAGCAGTGCACGCGTTTGTGGATCGAATTCAGCGTGACCTGGAACAGGACGCCGATGAGGCCGCGCTTGACGGAGAAATCCCCCCGACTCGCGCCGCAGTCGAAAAGTGCATACGACTGGCACGCAGCGTAGCGCCCGTTTTGGTCCTCGTTCCTGGCCTAAGACGCGCAGCGTTTGCTGAGGAGTCGGGCGGCGTGTCGCTTGTCCTTCGGTCAGAAATCACCGATCGGCGCGTAGATTTCACGATCTCGGCCGACGGGCTGCATATCTCGGCTGTTTACATTGATGAGAACCTGACAGCGAAGTCTGTGCCTCTGGCGGTTGACGATCGCAGCAGCCTACGGGAGACCGCCGCGTGGGTGTACAGGCGAGCCTAGGGGCGTTTGTCGCTGAAGACTCCTTTTTGCGGCACGTGAAGTGGAAGGGCTATATCAAGGGAGGAACGGTCTCGCACCGGGTATTCAAGGACCAACACGAAACACTGTCATTCACTTACCAGGACGAGACCCTACGGACCGATGAAGGGCTGGATGAGTATCAACGGGACAAGCAGTTCGAGTCCGGGGACCTTCCAGGACTCTGCATGCTCACGTTTCACGACCTGACCATATCCCTTCAGCCACCGCTACCTCCACGCCCGGATCCCGTCCCAGACGACGAGAAGTATGGGCATCTTCATTGCTGCACGCACCGGCCCGAGGATGATGTTCAGCGCCGGCAGATGGCCCACCTTGCGGAACGCCACGGGATCGTGCGCCCGTTCATAGCTGCTGGGGAGAGAAAGGCGGATTTTTGAGGGGAAGGGTCGGGCAACTCTCGCCTTGATTGGGCACTCTCGCTGGGTCCCTCTGTCGCTCGGTATTTACTACAACAGACGTGGCTTCCTTGATACACGTCCCCAGTTGGCGGATCGCACCCTTTAACGGAAACACCGCGCGGACCAAAGACTGCGGCTTGCTGCACAGAGAGCGGGGTTGCCCTAGCCCGTGCGTCTCGACCTCAACACCGTGGCCGCCTGCTCGACAGCCTCGTCCGGCGTGTCGGCGCACGTGAGCTGGCCGCGTTTGCGGTACTTCTCGAGCTCCGGTCCGATGTCGTCATAGCCAAGCAGGATAACGCGCTTATCGTGCTTCAACGCCAGCACAATCTCGGACAACGTTCCCAACGATCCCGGGCAGGCGATCACCACGTCGCTGGAGAGCACGTTGATAAGATTACGCGCGTCGTGCATCCCGGTTACGACGGCGATATCCAGATCGGAGGAAGCCCTTTTTGTCGTCATGTCGGGAAGAATGCCAATCACGGTACCGTTGGCTTCCTTCGCCCCACGTGCCGAGGCCGCCATTACCCCGCAGTTCCGCCCACCGTTGAGCAGAATCCACCCACGCTGAGCGATCAGCGCTCCAAGCCGCCTGGCCATCTCCGACACGTCCTGTGTCGCCTTCGACCCACCCATCACACCGACAACCGGTCTTCGCATGTTCACGTCTCGCCTTTCATGTCCTCGCCCAACCAGCGGTGATTGTCTGTTGCTCCCAGTTGGATACGAGCGTTAAATAGTCAGACTGATGGGTCACGCGTCCTCGAGCCGTAGGCTTTAGCCTGCGCGGCGATCCGAGCGGCAATGACGTTGATTGAGGAATCGCGCATCCGCGCGGGCTAAAACCCGCGGCTCGTTGGAGTTATGTTAAACACCTACTCATGGAACCGTCCTACGAACTTTTCGATCACACGGCCGACATGGGCATCCGCGTCTGGGCGCCCACACTGCCCGGGCTGCTCATCCCAGCCGGCGAGGGTTTGTACACCGTCATCGGCGACCTGGTCGCCGGCCGGGAGTCGAAGCCCGTCACGTTCGACCTGACCGACGACGATCCGGCCGTCCTGCTGCGTGATTACTTAAACGAACTACTGATCCTCTTCGACCGGGACGCGCTCCGCTTTACCGCGCTCGATGTCGCAGTCTTCGATGAGCACCGCTTGGCTGTGACCGTGCAAACCGCCCACCTCGACGGCGAACGCAGCGTCTTCCATCGTGAAGTTAAAGCGATAACCTATCACAAACTGGACATCCGTACGATACCCGGTGGTTTTGAAGCCACCCTCATTGTGGATATCTAAGCCATGTCAGAACCCTACAAAGGACCGCTCGAGCGAATCGATGATACCAGTTGGCGCATCCCGAAATCCTACAAACCGGGCATGCGCGTTGACGGCATCATCTACGCCGACGACGTGCTGATCGAAGCCGTCAAACAGGATCAATCACCCGAGCAGGTGGCCAACGTTGCAACCTTGCCGGGCATCGTGAAGTACTCCCTGGCCATGCCCGACATTCACTGGGGCTATGGCTTTTGCATCGGCGGCGTCGCGGCGACCGATCCGAAACAGGGCGGCGTGATCAGCCCCGGCGGCGTCGGCTACGACATCAACTGCGGCGTCCGGCTCCTGAGCACCAATCTCACGCTCAAAGACGCTCAACCCCGGATGGAGCAGCTCATTGAAAAGCTCTTCCATACCATCCCCTGCGGCGTCGGGCGCGGCGGCATCATCAAGTTTAACAAGAACGAGCTGCGACGCATCATGGTTGATGGATCGCACTACGTCGTTGACAAGGGCTTCGGATGGAACAGTGACATCGAGATGACTGAAGCCGGCGGACGGATCGACGACGCCAGGCCCGATTTCCTCTCGAAGCGGGCGATTGAACGAGGCCACGACCAATGCGGCACGCTGGGCAGCGGAAACCACTTCGTCGAGGTTCAGGTCGTCGAGCACATCGACGATCCGCAGGCGGCCAAGGCGATGGGCCTCGTCGAAGGGAACATTGCCGTGGCAATCCACTCCGGCTCGCGAGGGCTCGGATACCAGGTCTGCGACGACGCGATCAAGGAGCTGCGCAACACCCCGCGAAAATATGGGATTGAGCTACCGGACAAGCAGCTCGTCTGCGCACCGGTCGAGTCACCCGAGGGTCAGCGATACCTCGGTGCGATGCGCGCAGCCGCAAACTACGCCTGGGCCAACCGGCAGATCATGACGCATCTTGCTCGCCAGGTGTTCGCGGAGTTCTTCGGGCAGCCGGCGGAGCGACTCGGCATGTCACTCATTTACGACGTAGCCCACAACATCGCCAAGATGGAGCCGTACGAGGTTGACGGCAGAATGACCGAGCTGTGTATCCACCGCAAGGGTGCGACGCGGGCGTTCCCCCCCGGCCATCCCGAGCTGCCCGATCGCTATAAGGCCATCGGTCAGCCGGTACTCGTGCCGGGCGACATGGGCCGATCGAGCTACGTGCTGGTCGGTCGGCCCGCCGCGATGGAGAACACGTTCGGAAGCTGCTGCCACGGCGCCGGCAGATTGATGTCGCGCAGTGCAGCCATCCGTGCCGCCAGGGGCCGATCGATCAAGAGGGAGTTGCTCGACCGCGGTGTTATCGCAAAAGCCCGCGGCCGCACCGGCCTGGACGAAGAGCAACCCGAAGCCTACAAGGACGTCCTCCAAGTCGTCGACGTCCTCCACAACGCCGACATCAGCCGCCGCGTGGCCAAACTAAAACCGCTGGGGGTGATTAAGGGGTAGGCGGTCAGATGCTGGCCGCCACGTTCGTATGGAATCAGGCGCTCTACGCTGTCTCGGGTTTTCCGCTCGAGGCTTTCCGGACAGGCTCGAGGGTGCTGGTACCAGTTGTCAGTCGGCGCTGTCCGTCCTTCGACAAGTCGAGTCGCTCCACCCGAATAGAGGCGTTCTCGCCAGAAACGACAACACGCGTGATTTTGACTCCGTTTGCCCGGTCTCCCGACATCGTAACGCCCCCCGTCAAACATAAGTATAACGCGCTCGTACGTACTCGGCAATCCCAAAACACGACCTGATCACGAGTTCTTGCAGTTTGTCATCGGAAAACAAGTCTCGCTGGTTAGAATCAAGATACACGACACCGATCGTGTCCTGCTCGTTGTCACCGTTTATCGGGATTGCCATCCAGGATCTCGGGACCGTACTAAGCTTCCGAGCGTCCTGTTCGTGGTAGCCCCACGTCTTCACCAACTCGGCGATGTACGCTTCGTGGTCATCGTTCTCGCGTGTGGCAGCAAATGGTGTGTGGCTACGGGCTACGCGCCCGATGATTCCAGTCTGGATCGAAAAGGTGCGCCCCTCCCCGCCACCCTTCCCGCCAACGTACGGAATAACCTGCTCAAGTTGTTCCGGATCCTCGTCTCGATTCTCAGGTTTGATGATTCGGTGGATTGTTATGCGGAGCGCGTCTTGTTCGTCATCGCTAAGGTCACATGCCTGCTTGATCGCATAATATAGAACCTGTGTGCATCCCCGCAGGTCCGCCGGGCTCTCCATCCGAATTCGTCGCTTGTCACGGCGGCGAGCACGTGCCACTTTAACGATGGCGGCTGCAAGCAACCAAACCAGGGCAATCACCAGAAAAATAAACCCCTTATTTGAATCGTCGTCTCTGCTTGACTGCTCCCAAATCGACCCAACAATGGCAAGCGCCGCGCCGCCGCCGGCAACCAGCTCGACTAACCACTCACGATCCCACCACGGAGGTTTCATCACACCCGGGATTGCAGCCATTTCGATACTTCTTCCACGCTGGAGAGAACAGGTATTCCGAGCTGGTTGGCCAGTTCAACCTCACCCAGCGCGCCTTCAGATGCTTCCCATCCCGGCAGCGACACCACGGCGTCGG
>JBARRC010000712.1:0-5584 GCA_049644045.1 Phycisphaerae bacterium | reverse complement strand
TTCAGCATTAACTGGAAGAAGGTGAGAGAGCGGAGCTGGACTAGAGGCTGAGTTTTGGATCTGGGGGATTTCAAAGCCGGCCCACCGGCCATGCCGCCAGGCGGCATTCGATGTCGCGGCGGATTCCGGCCTTATCTGCCCGCCCCCATCTCGCAGGGCTTTGAGCCAGCCGTGATCGCTCGGTATTGTTGTGTCCGCGCCCGTGGCATGTCCCATTCTATCGAGGCCGTTTTCGGTTGGCTGCTTCAAGCGTGTTCTGACTGGATGAGCATCGTCCAGGGCCGGAAGCGACGCGCGCTCGCCGCTAATCATCAGGGGGAAAACCTAGAAGAGAGTGTCTGGTTTTCTGCCGTAGGGCAAGGCTCACGTTTGCTCCGCAGGACGGATCGGCTTGTACAGGAACTTCGGCGGTAGCCATCTGCGACCTGACGTTTGCCAGGTCGATCACGCCGGGGCAAGACCTCGCCGTAGGCACTGTTTCGCCAGCGGGCATGCCTCGCACTTCGGATTTCGGGCCGTGCAGATCTCGATGCCGAGTTGCATCAGCCGGTTGTGCAAGGCCCTGCCTTCCCCGTTTGGGACGATTCTTCGGAGGGCTAAATGCGCCTGCCTTTTCTGCACTGCGGTCGGCTCCACCAGCTTGCCCACGAAATCCGGCCAAAGCACACCGAATCGCCACATGACCTTCCAATTGTGGGTGTCGAGCGGCACCCCGGGGTAAGCGAACGAGAAAACCCGCAGGCACTCGATGATCTTGATGCCAACACCCGGCAAGGCCTCCAGGAACGTCCACAATGCCCCCCGCCGGTAAAGCCGCCGCATGGTCTCGTCGTCGAACCGCAGACCGCGTGTGTGGAAGCGATGAATAATGCCCACGATGTTTCTGGCCTTGATCTGGTTGGCCCCAAGTGGACGGAGAATCGCCTCGATCACCGGGCGGTCGGTCTCGCCTACGGCATCCAGATCGGGAAACGCGGGGTAGAAGCGCCCGTGCATCACATCTTCCAGCCTGGCCGTTCGGGCCCGTATGGACGCCAACAGGTAAATCAGCTCCTTGGCTCCGTCCTCCATGTCGCGGTAGTCCGGGACAACCGGGCACCAGGCGCGAACACCCTCGGCCAATTCGGTAAGAGCATCAACACTCAGTATCAGATCGCAGTCTGCCATTTCGCCTCCTTGTTCGTACCCCGAATCAACACCGTCTTCGCTTTCTTGTCATTGGCTTTGTCCTCACAGTTCTATCCACAGGATCGCGCTTGCTCCGCCATTGGCTCATGCGGCCTTCGTCCGCTCGGCGCGCCCGACGGGAGCCGAAACGGAACGTCCGAGTGTCCGCTTGACCGGACATTCGGACGTCCCAAACGCGCTGCGTGACGGGCTGGACATTTCGCCGTGCTTCCGGGGGTGGATCGATCCGAAGGACAATTGGCGGGTGGCCTCGGCTGGCTCGTCCACGTACGATGGCACCCCGATGCGTGATGAATGGGAAATCTCCGCTGGAAGCTGGGCGGCATTGCCGTCGTAGGCTTGTACCGGGCACTCATCTTCGACCGGCGGGGCGCTGGCGATCGAAGGGTGATTATGTCTACTTCCTGTCTGATTTCCGTCAACGTGGCGTCGAGTGTTCGACAGATGATTGTCCAAGAGCCTGGGCGAGGAGCAGCATTCGATGGTTGCGTTTGACGCTTGGAAGCTACTCGAAAATGACAACCAGGTTCGATGCCAGTTTTGCGCCCGGACTGTAGCCGATGTCGATGAAGCCGTAGAAGCGGGTTGGATTCCGTCCTACTACGACTACGACGATCATGAACACGGCCCGGCGTGCCCAACCTGCGTCAAGACGCGACTTGTGTTCGACGCGACGACCTCGACCTATGAGGTCGTTGAGAGGTCAAACTGAGCTTCGCTAGGCTGTTTGGCAATAGAACCTGCTACTGTGCACGGCCACCCCGGCACTTCGTGCCGGGTCGCCCCGCCGTGCTGCTCAGCGGCCAAGGTCCTCGGCGTCTGTGACGGGGAACATGCCTTCCCACCGCTTGGGATAATGGAATTCGATCTCGGCGGACGCTGACTGTTGGGTGGCACGAATCTTAACTGAGCCACACAGCACTGGGGGCGACCCCGGCCGTAGGCCGGGGGAGGCCGTAGGTAGCCCCGCGAAATCGTCTCCTTGGCCCTCAGCGGCCACCCCGGCACTTCGTGCCGGGTCGCCCCGCCATGCTGCTCAGCCGCCAAGGTCCTCGGGTTCTGCGGCACGGGACGTACCTTCCCGCCGCGGACGCTGAGACAGGTTCGCCCAATTGTCGGGCGGCACGAATCTGAACTGAGCCGCACAGCCGCAGCTCCTTGCCGCCGTGCGGTGTTGCAAGTCCGTAGGCTGGCGTGACACCGCGCCGGTTCCCCTGCTCGCCATCCGGCGAAGGTCGCCCACGGTGGCGAATGTTGCGGTGTACTGTATCGGCGAGATGTCGCGGAAACGCCAACAGCCTGCCAACCGGACTTCACGGCCCGGTGCCGACGAACATCGGCATTGCGCGGGCCCGGCTGGCTGAAGCCGGCGAGCCTCTCCGTGAATCCCCGGCGTCGCGCGTATAGTAGACTGGAGCCCGGCACGGTGCGGGGCGGATCCTAATCGGAGGACACCACTATGCGTGATACGAACGACTTGAAGATGACGGTGGCGGACGTGATTGAGGCGTTGCGCGGGTTCGACCCGGAGGACGAGGTGTACATGCGGAATCCTTCTGGTGGCTTCGTGTCGTACGATCCTCTCATCATGGCATGCCGCTGCGACCTTGAACCGATGGAGGGTTTTGAGATGTGCGGGCAATATCCACTCCTCGTGACGAACCTCAGCGCGGATGTTGGCCCCGTGGCCGCGATTCTGGATGAAGCCGAGGGGGCGGAGTAGTCACTCCGAGACAAGGCGGATGGACCGGCACGGAGGCCGGTCCGTGCAAACTCGGACCGGACAGGGGCAACACGGTGGTTCCCAGTACGGCCCTGACGGCATGGGCTGTGGACTGCGCCCAGGCGGGCTCCTCAGTCATCGTCTGCCTACGGGGAGCGACTCCCGCTTGCTTGGCGCCATCCACGGTTCTCCAGGCAACTTGGAAATCGCCATCGGATCCGCGGCTTAGCGGCGTCCGATAGCCGCCAAGGTCCTCGGGGGAGGCCGTAGATGGCCCCGTGGAATCGTTCTGCGGGTCGCTGCTGGCCGTAAGCTCGCACATGTTTAAGATGGTGCTTGTGCGCAGAACAACGCGGGACAGAGGCCCACCGGATGGATCTTCGCGATGGGGGAAGGAACCGGGTGGCAGATCGACCGCCAATGCGCGCAGTGCCGATGTCAGTCCGCTTCACCGAACCACTCGCTGACCTTCCAGTGTTCGAGCAGGCGAATTGCCTGTCGCACCGTGTTGCCAGCGGCCTCGATCGCGTCGCTGTCGCCTCTGGAGGCCCTCAGAAGCAGCAGCGCGCACTCCTCAAGCACCGACTTCACGAGCGGCGAAGTGCGCATGATCCCAATCAGGCCCGCCCTCGCGCGATGTGCGTGCTCCTGCATCTCTGCGTGGGAAACTGCGTAGCCGCATTTTTCACACTCCCATCCGAACTCGTTCACAAGCCAAATCCGCTTCAAGACGCCCCGACGGTGGCAGCAGGCGCACTCGTCGCGGGGCAAGGCCTTCGGCGAATCGGGCAGTGCATCCAAGGCCCTGCTGATCGTCTCCCCCAGCCCCATGTAGTCCATCTGTCGATTCACGCTTGGCTTCCTCCAATCAGATGAAGTCCGGTTTTTTTAATAGCGAGTGGATCTCGCAACTTTCGCGCGCGCAGTACATCTCGTCGTCAAAATCGGCAAGACGCGGAATCCAGGCGCGCCGCCTCTTCCAGGTCTCGATGTCACATTCCCGGGCCGGAACCAGCGCTATGGTCTCGAAGCCCTTGCTCCCGAGGACGTAGCCGGTCAGCCTGTGGGTTACGGGGGGGCGAAGCGCTTGCAGGTTGGTGAGCCGCGTCCTGAAGTCTACATAAATCCAGCGCGGCAGATCGTCGGCGCACTTGAACGGGATCTCTGTGTGTCGGCACTCGAACCTCATTCGCGTGTCGAGGAAGACAACGGCCACATTCTTCGCCCAGACGTTTTTCTTTGCGTAGTACCGCAGCCAGGCCGCGACGAGTTTGGCCACTTTCTCGTGCCGTTCATCATCCTGAAGCGCTGAAATGACACGGTCGCGCCATCCATCCCTCGGTATGGCTCCACGCCTTACCCGCCTGGCTTCCCTACGGCATGTGGCTGAGCAGTAGACGCGCTGCGACGATATGAGCAGGGCACCGCATGGGCATGTTCGCAAGTCCCCTCGCAGGTCCTCACAGTGCGGGCATCGCGATGGCGGTCGGCCGCCGCGAAGAGAAGGGTAGTCGAACTTCCTACCGCACGGGCAGATGAGCTTCATGCACTTGATGCATTCGTCCTCGTACTCTTGGATCTTCCGGCCGCACCTGCATCGCTGTTTCTTAGGCATGGGCATGTCCTGCGGGTGTGGCATAGGACAATATCGAGGCTGGTCGCTTAACGCGACAAGTGCTCAGTTTCCGCTTTCCCCGCCAACCCCCAAAACAGCCGGAAATCGACAGTCCAAGGGCGCCGTTCATGGTCCAAGTGGTGTTCTCATTTTAGTTCGCGACCGTGCACAGGATTATCGGGAGGATTCC
Organism: Phycisphaerae bacterium; assembly: GCA_049644045.1. Taxonomy (GTDB): domain Bacteria; phylum Planctomycetota; class Phycisphaerae; order UBA1845; family UBA1845. The sequence goes on along the minus strand of JBARRC010000712.1, from coordinate 868 downwards.
CCCCCCCCGACATGTGGGCGTCACCCGTGGTCTGAATATATAACGCACCACGGTGGCAGGTGCGCGGTTGAGCAAAGTGGGGATTGCGCACGGCGAGCCTCTACCGTAGGCATGCCGAACCCGCGCTAAGGCACATTGGACAGCGAGGCGTGTGCGTCGTGGACAGGGAGACCAGATGCATGGCATCAGAGGGCGGACGTAAAAGGACGGGAAACGTGTGGGAGATTCTCGCGCGTCTCGGGCATCGCGGCCCGAGCGACGAGATTTGCCAAGCCGTGTTCGGGCGGGCGTCGGCGGTGGGTATGGAACTGGAATCCCTGTTCGACCGCCTCGGCGCCACGCGAGATTGGCCGTCGCCCGGTACACACGAGTGGAAGCGGCTCAGGACCGCCGCGCTCCGGGCGATCGTCGCGTCATTGGCCCGCGAGGGACGCCTTGACTGCATTTGCGCTGGGCCGACCGCCGACGCTATCGCCGGGACGGGGACGCCGGCGGCAAATGACGAGGACACTGCACCGTTGAGCGGCACCAAGAAAGCGGCGGCAATGCTAAGGCGCGCCGGCCGCAATCCTGAAGGATGGTCAAGGTGCGTCAAACGCGAGACTCCCTTGAGTGCGATCGTGCGTTGGGCATCGTCGAACTGCCCGGGTGTGCCGGAAAAGAGCTTAGGATCGCTTGCCGACGAAATCCGGGAGCTGGCGTACCGTGACGCCGACGGCCACATCCTCGGGAGCGTGATGCTTCGTGCGTTGGAAGCTGAGCTTGAGGCGGGACGCGATGAAGGGAAGTGGGTGCTCGTGGTGTCCGAGTTCGAGGAGGCCATCGGGCGGCTGCGCTCCGTGTTCGAGCGGCTGTCGCTGCTGTGACT
>JBARRC010000711.1:0-2671 GCA_049644045.1 Phycisphaerae bacterium | reverse complement strand
GCGCGCAAACAACGCCGGGGACAAGCCCCGGCGCTACATGGATTTGGAGCGGTTCCCGGTAGACCCATGAATAATCCGGGCCAGCCGAGCAAAACGGTTGACCTCACGGACAAAACCGGTGTTGAATGCGTTGAAGTGTCAGGTGTCAATTCGCTACAATCATGATGGAGGATAGGCGGTGTCCAGCGAACACATCCACCCCGACGCGCTGACGGCCACGCGAAGCAGCCTGCTTCGCCGCGTGCGCGATCTGAACGACGCAGACGGCTGGGCGGAGTTCGAAAAGCTCTACCGGACGATGCTGTTGAAGTACGCCCGGTACCGCGGCCTGCCGGGCGACGCGGCGGAGGAGATCGCCCAGCAGTGCATGACGGTAATCGTCTCACACATCCAGCAGTTCCAGCGCAAAAACAGCTTCCGCAGTTGGCTACGCGGGATGGTCGACCACAAGGTATGCGACTACCTTGCGCAATATCGCAAGCAACGGCAGGCCGATACCGACCTTCTTATCAACGCTCGTGATCCTGCGCCCCTGGCGGCTGAACTCTGGCAGCAGCACTGGGACGAAGCTCATTTGCACCACGTGCTCGAGCACCTGCGTACCAACTTCGCCAGGCACACGCTTCAAGCGTTTTGGCTGTACGTCCTCCAGGAACGACCCGTCGACGAGATCAGTCGAATAGTCAGGATGACGCCGAACCAAGTCTATGTGGCCAAGGCCCGCGTCACTCGACGCATCAAGGAACAGTTCGGCGACGTGATCGACAGCCTGTACGGAGTCTCCACATGAAGGTGTGTCCCGAGCGACGGGCCTTGATGTCCTACGAAAACGGCGAGCTGACGGACGCCGAGGCCGGACCGATCGAGCGCCATCTCCGAACTTGCCAGACCTGCCGCGACTCAATGAGCCAGATCCGGGCTGCCAATGCCGATACCAGGAGGTTTCGTACGGCCTTTCAAGAGGCGCGGCGCGACGCGGCATTCGAGGTCGAAGGTGAGTCGTGCGCCGCGGGTGAGGCCGGCGCGGATGGGGCCCGGCCACCAGCTGCCAGTGAGCGTGACGCAGTCTTGGAGCTTCCCGCTGATCGCGCCGCTGAGCCCGGGTCGCCCCCATCCCGTCCGGGAACACCCAGGAGCGATGAGCGAGCCGGCCGGAGCACCGCCGAGCTGAGCGCCGGCGACTGGATCATTCCGGACTATGAGCGCGTGTTGCTTTGTGGCGAAGGCTCGTACGGATCGGTGTGGGCCGTTCGCGACCGGGTCGGGGTCTACCGTGCGCTCAAGATCATTGACGTGGAGCGGATGCGACGGGCCGGCGTCAGTTGTCGGGAGAGGTCGGCTTTGGAGGCGTACTGCCGCAAGGTAAGCCGGCACCCATACCTCATCACCATCTACCACGTGGGTGTCGTCGGGCCCTACCTCTACTACACGATGGAGCTGGCCGACGATCGTACCACACGCGGTTCGGTCCATGACGGCGTCTCGCAGAGCTACCGGCCCCTGACGTTGGATTTGATCGTCCGGGCTCATCGGCTCGACGTGGACGTGGCGATCGAGATTGCCCGCCGATTGCTCCGCGGCCTGGCTAAGCTTCACGACCTGGACCTGGTCCACCGCGACATCAAGCCGTCCAACATCGTATTCGTCAATCGCCATCCGAAGCTCGCCGACATCGGTGTGATGACGTCGGATACCCAAAGCGCCCGAGTCATCGGGACACCGCGGTACATGCCGCCCGATAAAGTGATGGATAAGACGGCTGACATCTACGCGTTCGGCAAGATGCTGCACGAGATGCTTGCGGGCAGAGACGCGCCCACGTTCCCGGCGCTCCCGGAAGAGCATCTGTGGGGCAGTATGCGGTGGGATCTGCAGCGCGTCAGTGATGTCATCGTCCACGCCTGTGCCGACCATGCCTCCGATCGGTATCCCAACGCCTACGTCATGCTCGAAGACCTCGAGGCCAGTGCCAAGCTACCGTTCGACTCGCTCTTCGAGGGATTGGACAGCTCGGAGGAGCCCAGCCGCATTACCGTCTCACAGGCTGCGCTTCAACTCGGCTTTGCCTTCATCCGCTCGATCCCGTGGATTCTGCTCTTCATCGCGATCATGTACGCGATCGCGCGGCTGACGTGATTTTCGTGGACACTGATTCAATCCGGGCCTGAATGCCGCTTGTCGACCAAAGCTCGATTCAATGCTTGCTGTGCGGCGGCGTGGTTCGGGTTGATCCGCAACGCCTCACGGTAGTGCTCTATGGCTTCGTCGAGGTTGCCCTGGCTGTACAGGGCCAAGCCCAACCAGAAGTGCGCCTTGTCATACTCCGGCCAAAGACGCACGGCTTCACGATACTCCACGATCGCCCCATCGAGGTCGCCCTGGTTGCCCAGGGCACTGCCGAGGTTGCTGTGCGCTCGGGCCAAGTCATGCGGGTCGATGAGACGGGGTTCGATCCGTGTAGCCGCACGCAACACCTCGATGCTCTCATCGGTCCGTCCCAACTCATCCAGTGCGTGGGCCATGTTGATGTGGGCGTCGGCGTGGTTCGGGCTTAGCCGGAGAACCTCCCTGTAGTGTCGCACGGCTTCCTCGAACCGGCCTGTTTGGGACAGCACGTTGCCCAGGTTGGCATGGGCTGAGGTATAGTCCGGATCGAGGTGGACGGCCTGAC
>JBARRC010000710.1:0-4138 GCA_049644045.1 Phycisphaerae bacterium | reverse complement strand
GCTGTTGATGGCCTCGAGCAGGCGCTCGAGCGGAATCCTCCCGTCCTCTTCAAGCACCATGCGCACCTCCACGCCGTGCACGCGCATCGCCTGCCAGGGGTACATGTTCGCCGGGAACTCGACGTTGCTGGTCACGACGTTGTCACCGTTTTGCCAGCTCAGCCCGTTGGCGACCAGGCTAAGACCCTCGCTCGTGTTCTTGGTGAAGGTCACTTCGTCCGGGTTGGCGTTGATGAGCAGGGATAGCTGGGCTCGGACGCGATCGGCGTGCTTGTAGAAGTCGCCATGGAGGTAGGCGTTCTCCTCAACGTGCTTGAGATATTGGCGGGCGGCCTCGGCTGCGCGGTGACTGATCGGCGCCACGGCTGCGTGGTTTTGAAAGTTGTAGTTCCGCGTAACCGGAAACTCGTCTCTAACTGCTTCCCAATCCATGACTCAACGAATGCCTCTCGTCAACCTTTGTACCGACTCAGGCGATCCTTAAAACATCCTCAATCAATGTTAGCGGTCGAACGTCGTGTTTTCTAGGGCTCGTGTCACACGAACTCGCCGGCACCCGGTGAGTGGAGGACAAATGATACACCGTGCATTCGGCGTGCCGGGGCTGACGACCCGATAACCTTAGTCCGTGACACTTCCGGCGGGATGGGTGCGCCCGATCAGAACCGCGACCGTGAGGGAGCGGGCACGCAGGTCCCAATCAGAACCGCGACCGTGAGGGAGCGGGCGAGCCCCCGTTGTGCCATGCGCGTTTCCGGCCCGGATCGGCGATTCCAGTATGCGATTCGTGCCCCCGCCGATTCTGTCACGGACTCTTTCGTGGCCACGTCCGGTAATGGTTCTTGACACAGGGACTGAAATGTGGTACAAGCGCTCTTTCAAAGGGATCAAGGAATCGGTTCACCCGAGACCGGCGGTTCGCGTCGGCGATCAAGATAATGACAGGGGGATCCAATGGGGTGTGCTATTCATCAGCACAATTCGTAAGCCTATTCGGCTGTATGACACGCCGGCGTCAGCACTGACGGGCTGTCTGATGCGTGCGATTCCGCGCGCAGCGTTGGGGAGGAAAAAGATGAAACTCATGCGTAACCGATTGAGCACAGTTGGGGCGGGCGCGTGCGTCGTACTCGCGTTGAGCACAAGCGAAGCGTACGGGCAGGCACAGAGCACTTACGACTTCAGCGTCAATGTGGGCGTTGACCGGTTTGCATACGGAGACTCCATTCCGAACGCCGTGCTACCGCCAACGGTCAACAACATTCCGACTACGGAGCTCTCCACTTCGGACTACACGGCGATTTCGGCTTCGGATGATTCGCGGTACGACACCGGGGTTGTCAGCGATCCCGACCGGGCGGCGACCCGTTTTGTCTTTACCCTTGCCGAGGACCCGTCGACCATCACCCAACTTGACATAGAATGGGAAGGAGGCGGGGCCTCAGGAAGCGGTACGGTCAGGGTGTGGGCCTGGAACGCCGCCGCCTCTGCTTATGGCCTGGTCGGCTTCACCACCGCGGAGCCGCCCCCGGACGCTGTGGTTTCGATTTCGTATACGGTAAGCCCGGATGCCTACGTCGACGCCGCCAACGCCGTTACGATTCTGGTCGCCAACAATACGGCGGATCGAGGAGTGCTCACCGACTACATCAGCGTGACGGTAACGTACCAGGAATGTTGGAGCGACCCCGACTGCGACGATACAAACGTCTGCACCGACGATGCCTGCGTGGGCGGGTTCTGCGAGTACACCAACAACACAGCGTCGTGTGACGATGGGAATCCCTGTACGTTGAATGACACGTGCTCGGGCGGCACATGTCAGGGCGGTGCCCCGCCGGATTGTTCCGGGGCGGGTGACGAGTGCAACACGGCCTCATGCGATCCACTTGGTGCGGAGGGTAACTGCGACATCCTCACACCAGCCAACGAAGGCCTGCCCTGCGACGATGGTATCCCTTGTACGAACGGCGTATGCGAGTCCGGTAGCTGCGTGTTCGGGGAGGACACGGGCCAGGTTACCGTCGACCTCGAGATCGAGGCCATCGGCAGCGCCGTCACACGCGATGTAACATTCGTTGTCACGACGTGCGGCGTGTCGGCCGACAATCGCGTCGTGCCGGTATCCATCGATGCGTTTGGGATGGGCACGGCCGTGTTGAACAATGTCGACGTCGACGCGACCTGGATCAGTGTCAGGGAGGGGCACGCGCTGCGCCGGCTTGCACCGCTGTCGTTCAGCGCGTGCGCCGCGACGGCGGATTTGACGGGTGTTGACCAGCTTTCATCCGGCGATTTCCAGACCGGTGTCGTCGCCCAGGATAATCTCGTGGACATCACGGACTTCTCGATCCTCGCGGTGAATTGGAACGACCCGATCGACGTCGACCTGAGCACCGGCGCGGACGCGACCGGCGACGGGGTGCAGGGGACGGCCGACTTTACGGCGATTCAGGTAAACTTCCTGACGTTCGGGGAGGCCGTCGATGGATGTGCAGCCCGTTCCGGCGCACCGCTGATCGGTCGTGTTGACATTGAGCCGATCGAGATGGGACTCTTCCCGTTGAGTCGCATTCCCGTCGACAACCTGATGATTGCGAATGCGAACTACGCGGACATCAATAGCGATGGTCTCGTCGATGTAGAGGACATTCGCGCGTTTGCTGCGCTGCACGACTTACCCCTTCTTCCGGAGTTCAGCGACAAGCTGATGGCAGTAGAGAAGGTCAAGAGCCGCCGTGGGCGCCGTCGATAGGCCCTTACAACCTGAATCACGAATCATGTTCAGTTCCCCGGCTGGGTGGTATGGGTCTGCGCCAGCGGACCCGTGTGTTCCTTATGCGGGCTCGGCAACGCAACGGATGCCATGCCACGGGTCAACTCGGTTGACCCACGCCACTCACCGATCTGCCTGAGGCACCTCGGATCGTAACCACCGCGATAAAGGCAACTTACGAGCCCCAGCGCCCCAAACAAGCCCGCCCCGGACCGCAATTCCCGGGACAAAACCGCTGACGGCTCTTGACAAGTGAACCGCACGGTGTTAGAGGCGATCTAGGACCCTTTCGTTAACATCACGTGGGATGTGGACGTGCTACGGGACATATCGTACCCGTGCCTTGTTTCGTGTCCATGAAAGGCGTACGCATGCTGGCCCCATTTCAAGAATTATTCAGGGTACAGGAGAGAAAACAATGATATCGAAGATGAAAGGTGAGGGTAACTGTAAGTGGCGCTCGCTTATGGGTGTCGCCGCTATTGGCGTGTTCGCCTTTAGCGTGAGTTTGTACGGCGGGGAACGTCTCAGTAGGGTAACCAAGGACGTGGTCCCGCAGGACAACGTGGTGGCAAAGCAAACGCTTGTCGGCTACGAGATTATCCATAGCCTGGAGGCGCTGCCGCCGCAGATGGCTGACAGAGCACAGCCGCTGCCGCTGAATGTGCCCATCCCCATCTGGGAGGTGCACCAGGACGGCAGCCCGGTGCTCGACGGTCGTGTGGCCGATTGCGACTTGGACTGCCCGGTGATTGTATATCGCCAGCCAAATGACAGCGGGTACTTCTACCCGTTCGGCAAGGGTATGGACGGCCCGGGGCCGAACCCGGGTTCGCCGGACGCTGAGTACGGGTGGGTCCCCAGCCTCGGCAACTTCGCGGCCAACCCGCTCCACATGGGCAATGGGTTCCAGGCCGGCAACAAAGTCTCTGCCTATGACACGCTGTGGTACAACAGCGTCACTGGTTTCGGGGACGCGTCCATTCGATGCGGACTGTGGGACGGTGACCCGTTCGGCATTTACGACACGTCCGTAAATGATCCGCCGCTGTTGATTCCGGGTACGCAGTGCACGTGGACCAATCTACGCCAGGGTGGCTATGACACCAACGGCTGCATCACTAATTTCTGCGAAGGCGGCTACCTGAATGGCACGGCTTGCGTGGATGACAGCGACTGCGGTCTGTGCCCCGCGTATGCGGATCCGTGGGACGAGGATAATGTCTGCGCCCCGGGCTGTGCCGGCCTGTACAATCTGTGCTGCACGCTCGGTTCATCGGTCCCGATGCCCAACGACGAGCCCTGGCTGGTGTGTGAAGTGCTCGAGGGCTGCCGCATCGGTTGGCGGGCGTCGTGGTACTG
>JBARRC010000709.1:0-2198 GCA_049644045.1 Phycisphaerae bacterium | reverse complement strand
CTTCCGTGCCATCCACCATTAAGTATGCGCCATAAAGTGCCCCAGCGCAAATAAAGTCTGGCGCGAATACGTCCTGTGGGGCGCGATGCGTTTGTGGCAGAGCAATCTGAGTGCCGAACAGGATTGCTCCTGACCCCTTTTCCACTACGCGTTGTTCTGCCCAGTCCCGGTTGGTGTCGTTTTCTCGATTAAACGGATCAATGATCGCACATCGAATGGCTTGCTCAAATAGCCGTCGAACCCCTCCTGTAAAAGCCCCTGCCCGTTCCCTTCGCTCAATCCAGCCGCTGTGCCGATCAGGCAGATGGGTTCGGGCGTACTTAACGACCGGACAAACCGCCTGAGTCCTTTCGGGGTGATGTCGGGGAGCGTGACGTCAGCCACAACTACACTCGGCGTAAGTTCTTGGGCGGCCGCCCCCGCCTCCAACGCCGAGTCGGCGGTCGTCACCTCGTACCCGGCCTCGTTTGTGAGTGTCTTACGGATGGCATCGCATAGCGCCCGATCCGAATCAAGCACCAGAACCCGTGTGTATCCGACATCCAAACTGTTCAGCGGGATTCCATGGGCGCGCATGAACCGAATCAGATGTTCGACGGGAATGCGGCGGTCCCTGCTACCTGGTATCCGGTAGCCGCGCAGGTGACCGGAATCGAACCACTTCGACACCGTGCGCGGAGCCACGTTGCAGATCTTCGCAACTTCCCCCGTGGTAAGCACCTTCCTGCGAAGCGCCATAACGTTGAGCATCAACCGGCTAGCGAAGGCAGGCGCGAACATGCGACAGGAGGCCAAGCCGCATGGCCCGCCGCAACGGCGATCACGCCTGCGGGCGATTCATCGGCAGCCAACCCCGTTTACTGTGCTTACACGTTACAATCGTGCGCACTTCCCCCAAACGGAGGAACCCGTAAGGGCCGTTGTTTCTTCCTAAAACGTAGGTCCGGTAAGTGGAAACGGTGGACAGGGTCCGGTAAGGATAGACCCTTGGTCGGATCTGCTGCCCGCTCTATGGATTCGGGAGAACCACGACTTGATCGACTTGCAGGCGAGTTGGCTCCCCGTCGACCAGCGCCTTGTTCAGCTCAAAAAGCTCTTTCCAACGCGACGCGTCACCGAGCACATCCCGCGCGATGCTGTAAAAGCTGTCGCCCGATTTGACACGATAGGTCCGGCCATCGCCGGCGGTTCGACCCGAGGGTGCTTTCGCCACACGCGACGGTTTCACCGGCTGTAACGTGCGATCTTTGGGTCGCGGCGGAATCCTCACGATCGTACCTACGGGAAGTCGGTCCGGATCGGCAATGTCGGGGTTGCCCTCAACCAGCAAGCGGGTGTACTTCGCGCTGCCGTAATAGGCCACCGCAAGTGACGAGAGTGTGTCACCCGGCTGCACGCGATGTATATCAACAGCCGCCTCCTGCCGGTCGGTCTTCGATTCTGATGAATGAGGTCCGGTGTTCGGTTTCCTGGCGGCCAGAGATACGGGGCGCTTCGGTTCCACCCTGGCCGCAACGCGACCGGCCTGACCCTCCTCAGTTTGACGAGGTCCGTGCGCAGGGCGGGCCTGATCGGAACTGCGCTTTACCACGTGTGGCTCACTGACGGGAGGCTGCCCCTTACGCGCCGTGACGGCCTTGTTGGTCCCCTCCGGCGCGCTCCCGCTATCACCGCGGGTGCTGGTGACCTTCTCAGCCGTCTTAGACTTAGCGGGCGTCGTAGTCAGCTTCCTTTTGGCCGGTGACGCGCGGTTCACCACCGCCGCATCCCGCTTCTTTACACCCAGCGACGAATGCGAACCTGGGACCTCGCCGCGACCAGGGTGCCCGGCGGATCGTGCGCCCGGTTCCGAAGGCGCGCGCGAAGAAGCCCCCGGTGCGACTCGATCAGCCAGAGTATCCTCTCCTGTCGCCACCGTAACCGGTGTCTCCTCCTTGTCACGATAGAGATAGTACCCCCCCGCGACCAGGACGAAGACCGCAGAGATGACAAGACCAAGTTTAATGTCTGGGCGCATTACAAACTCCCTTTTGTTGCAGAACCGACGAGACAGGAACCATGACGCAGAGTCTAGATCACAAGTAGCCTGTGGTCAAGGCGATTCAAATAGGCGCACGCTGTGCGGGTGTGACCATATTTTGTGGCATCGTGTCATTCTGTCGTCCTACTGAGATCGTAGCGGCCTGCGTCCCCGCAGG
>JBARRC010000708.1:0-7111 GCA_049644045.1 Phycisphaerae bacterium | reverse complement strand
CCGAGATCGCTACCCATACATGCACGACCCACGGGACGAGCTACGCGCGGCGCTCCAAAAAACGTAAGTGCCTGCCAAGACGGAAGTTGCCAACGGCAGTGCCATTCGTATGATGTCCCCCGATTCTGTATGATGTCCCCCGATTCTCGATTCGCCGTCGCCGCGATCTCGCTCGGGGCGCTGCGAGCGCCGGGGACAAGCCCCGGCGCTACAGGGTCTTCTGGTGTTGCCGCGCACACCCCTGAATAATCCAGGCTATCCCTATCCAGCTACCAGCTACTCACGGATTCTGCGACGAACACCTCTTTTCGTTCCTACTCGAACACAAGCTCGGCGTTGACCGTCCAGTGGACGTCCTGAAGAAAGCCACAGACGTCATTGGCGTCTCTGTTAAATCGGACGGGAAACGTGCCAAGACGGTCGTCGACCGTTTGCACCGTATCATCGGTGATGGGCGTCTCGCTGTACAAATCGCTGCCCATCCATCTGAGGCAATCACCGCAAGGGTTGGGCCGGTAGACCAGCGCCGTGTCATAAACACCGACACCGTCCATCTCATCCACAAATCCGGCAAGCTCGAACGTCTGGTCCTTGGCCGCCACAAACTGAAACGACTTGTCGATGGTAGCAACGTAGTCGCCATCCACAACCATGTAATCGTCGTCGTTAAGGCAGCCCTCATCACCGCCCTGGCAGCGAGGCAGCCCTATGTCGGTTTGCTTCCACCAAACCGAGAACTTATCGTCTCCGACGGGCTTCAGTCGTGTGTTAAAATGGAATTCGCCCGGATTGTTCCCCGCATCACAGTCCCCGTTGATCTCGAGCAGGGTGTATGTCACCGTGACCTTACGGTCCGCTCCAAGCGGATTGCGGCACCAGCTACCACCAGCACAAATCGTCCCTTCGTCGTCGTCATCGGTCAGGTCGTTGTCCGTATCCGGCTTCGTCGCGTCCGTACCGTGGGCGAACTCCTCACCGTCATTCCAACCATCGCTGTCCGAGTTGGGGTCGAACGGGTCGGGGAAAACGTCGTAGGGGGACGACCCCACGACGGTAACGGCGTAGCCGGCCAGTTCGTCCGGGTCGGTCATGTTGTCGCCGTCGGTATCGGCCTCGTTGAGGTTCGTGCCGGTCCGCCGCGAGCCGAACGTATCCAGGTCGCTCTCAAGGAACAGGCAATTCTCGGCGTCGAGACACGCGATCTCGAAATCGGCGTAGGTTCCCGTGAAGTTGCCGCAGATGGCGCTGGGAGTGGTCACGCACGAGTCACCCGCGTCGCACTCATCAAAATCACCGATACCGTCGCCGTCGGTGTCTGAACTCTGCGGGTTGCTTTTGAGGGCGTGCTCGAGCAGATCGGGCAGCCGGTCGTTGTCGGTGTCCGGATCGTACGGATCGGAGTAGAGACGGACCTCGACGCCGTTGACGATCGCCAGGAAGCCGTCTTCCTCCCAGGCGTCCGGAACACCATCGCTATCGGAGTCGCGGAAGCGGGCTCCGTCACGGGGGTTGTTCGGGTTGATGGCCAAGATGAGCTCGGCCCCGTCGATGATCCCGTCACCGTCGGTGTCGGCGTTGCGCGGATCGGTGGCAAACCCTTCCGTGGTCAGCCCCGCCGGCGTGCAGCCGGGCACGGTGCTGTGCACGGTGGCGATGAAGTCGTCGCCATGCAGGTCGAGGTCGTTGACCGCTGAGGTATCGAGCACGCCGTCCGGTCCAGGGGTAATCACAATCTCGCCGGGGCTGCCGGGACCGGTGATCTCGTCGTCTCCGGTGGGGGTGGTGTCGCGGACGCCGTTCCCGCCGTCGATGATCATCCCCCCGGCGTACACCGGGACCACAAACAGCGCGATGCCGTTCGCGGCGCTGACCTCGTACCCGGTGATTTCGTCGTAGTCGGAAATGCCGTCGACGTCCGTGTCGGTCTGCCGGGCGTCCAGACCACAGTCGCGCTCCTCGTGATCCAGGAGCCGGTCGCCGTCGGAATCCGGCTGAACCGGGTTGGGGTACGTCATCCGCGCCACCCGGCCCTCCACCTCAACCGACCAGCCCTCCCGGATCTCCTCGAAATCGGTGAGCGTGTCAAAGGTGCCTTCGTCACAGGTGCCGTCATACTCGGGGGTGGAGAGGTCGTCGTCCGGGCACCCGTCGGTGTTGGGGTTTTTGTCTGAACTGCCGTAGAGAAACTCTTCACGACTGTACACCCCATCCGCGTCCTTGTCCTGGACATAGGTCAAGGCATACTGGTAGCCCGCTTTGAGCGGCAGCGCGTCGAAGTCTACGGAGGGGTCTAGACCCTGCGAGGAGTAGACCAGCCAGAACTTCCTCGATTCGTCGACGACCTGGCCGGGCCCCGGCTCGGGAGCCTGAGGGTCTCCTTCCATGCCGGCGGCGACATCTTTGACACGGGTCAGGATCTCCACGGGCACCGTGAGACACGTGCCATCGGGACATGCGGTGTCATCCGTGCACGGATCGCCCGGGTTGGCGGAATCGTCGTCGCACGTTCCCTCGATGACCCAGTTGACCGCGGTCGTGGCGTATCCTGAATCGGCGCCTTTGGCGAGTCCGAGTATATCCTGCAGGGCGTACGCCATGGTGATGCCCTTGGGGTTACCGCTGGCATCGAACTCGCTGGCGGTGGCCACGCGATAGCTCTCCGTTCGTCCGTCGCCATAGTCGATGCTGATCCCGGCCGTGCGACCCAGGATCTCCTCGGAAGTGAACGCGAAACTGCGACCCAGTTCGTCGGTCACGTCGAAGTTGACCGGCTCGACGATGAGCCCCCGGGGGCTCTTGAGCAGATCCTCGACCTGCGCCGGGAAGATCTGACTTGCGGCAAACACGAAGGGCCCCCGCTCGGAGGTGAAACCGAGCGGACCGAGGTTGATGGGATCGAGTTCAGACTGTGAAGTCAGCGAGGACACGGGCACGAATTGTGTCCGGTCTCTCGGTCCCTGTTGTAAAACGGTAAGTTCGAGGTTGTCAACGGTGAAGGCGGTGTCACCCAGGTTCAGGATGGTGACGTCCGCCAGTATGGCCGCCCCGACGACCTGCCGGGTGACCGACCGGCTGACATTGTGGCTGGCGGAGGTTGACAGGGATTCGTTGTAGGCCTTCTCCGCACCGTGCGATGACTGGGTGCCGAACGACGAGGTGTGCCCCTTCTCGAAGCCGACCGACAGTGAGAACTTGTTGGACAGGCCGCCGCCCTTTTCGCTGATGGAGATCTCGGTCTCGTTCTTGGCCTCGACGGCCGCCTTCCAGCTATCCTGGTCGCTGGTGGAGAAGGTCTGGTTTTCGCTCTGCCGTAGCGTGGCTCCCACGCTCTCGGTCGTCGAATCGGACATGCCCTCGGTATCCGTGTAGGTGAACCGCGTGTCCAGGGCAAGGTTGATATTACCAATCTCGATGGCCAGCTTGGGGATGTCGGCTATGCGGGGGTCGCGGTTCAATTCCCGGAGCTCCACCTTGTCCGTGATGCCGTCGCCGTCGGTGTCCGCCAGGATCGGCGACGTCTTGAAGCTGCGGATCTCTTTCGAGTCATCGAAGCCGTCGGCGTCACTGTCCTGCTTGTTCAGGCTGCTCTTGTGGAGGGTCGCCTCGTCATAGTCACTGACGGTGTCGCCGTCGGTATCACGGCGGCGGGGGTCGGAGACGCGCCGGCACTCGTCGTGGTCGTCCAGGCCGTCCCCGTCGGTGTCGGCAATCAGGGGATCGCTGGTGACGTCCCGTAATACCACATTCCCGCCGCTCTGCACGACGTGCACGACCCACCCACGTTGCTCTACGTCATCGGTGAGTCCGTCGCCATCGGTGTCCGTTCCGCCGCCTGAGGGCCCGGTTCCCCAGAACGTGGCCATGGTCGGATCGACTCCCCTCGTTCTGGGCGCCAACGGATTGCCGTCCATGTCCGTCATGTTCATCACGTACAGGTCGTACTGCACCAGGCTTTGCGAGAGCGTGATCAGCTCGACGGCGCTCCGATCGCCTCCAAGGAACCCGGCACCGGTCACGGTGAGGGCGCCGGCCTCACCCACTACGTTCGGCTGCGCGATCAGGTAGTCCGCCGTGCCCAGCGCACTGTCGGCCATGGGCTCGCTGAAGGAGACCATCACCGTGGTGTTGCTTGTGGAAGTGGCGTTGACAACGCGCGGCAGCGTCGTGTCCTCTTCAGGGACGTCGGGAACACTTGTATATGTGAATGCATTGGCCAGCGTCGCCGTTTCCCCATCGGGCCGGCGGAGCGCGATATCGACCGTCCCAGCCTCATGGGCCGGAGCCGTGGCGATGAGCACGACTTCGTTCGCGAACGTTACCTCACTCGATCCGGTGGCGCCGAACAGGACAGCGGTGTCCGTGGTGAAGCCGGTGCCGATGATCGTAACCTCTGTTCCTCCGTTGACCGGACCGGAACCCGGTGCGGCTGCAGAAGCCGACAGAGCGGTTACCGGTGGCGGATCGGCCGTGGTGTACGTGAATCCCTCTGCCATGGTGTCGATCTCGCCCTGCTCGCCCACGAGCATCACGTTGACCGGACCGGGTTCGTTAGGCGGTGTGACAGCCGTCAGCGCGTAGGTGTTGACGATGGCAACATCCGTGGCCGGGGCAGCACCGAAGAGAACAGCGCAGTCCGAGGTGAACACCGCGTCGGTGGCGATGACGGCCACGCTCGTTCCCCCTGCGGCAGGCCCGGTATCCGGGGAGATCGTCAGTGCGGCGGCCGGCAGAGGATTCTCCGCTTCGGTCTCTTCCGGCGGCTGAGGACTCTCCGCTTCGGTTTCTTCCGTCGGCTGTGCGGACCCGGTGAGGGTGTTGCAGCCGGCGAACAGCCCGCTCATCACCCACCCGCCACACACCAGACAAACGAGCAACACCCAGGCTTCAGTAACGTGTGTCCGTATCACAGTCATGTTTCCCAAATCGGAGGTGAGAAGATATCAACCGGTAGCGTAACCGTTTACGGGCTTTCTGTCAAATCCACCTGGAGGTAAATCGCGCTGACGTCCGATAATGCCGTGGATGAAAGCACTGGAGAGACGCACGAACGCTGAGCTGATCGCGGTCATTCTGCGGCTGGAGGAACAGGTTGCTCACTTGGAAAAGCGTGTTACCGACCTGGAAGCAGAAAACGCGAAGCTCCGCAAGAACCCATCGACATCCTCCAGCGGGTAAGCCCGCAACAATTCACAGCTTCTTCGGCGCCCGCACGGAACACACAACGCGGGCTGCTCAGGGAATCCCCGTCATATACCCCCAGTGCAAAACCGGTGTACTCACTGCAAAACCCGCGCGTCCCTTAGATCCCTTAGAATCAGGCTTCACCATCGAACCTGGAAAAAATGCGAAAAAAAGTCTTGACGTTTGGATTTCGTTCGGTTAGACTCATTGCCAAACAGAAAACGAACATATAATCAAGGATGTATTTTGCATGGCCAGCGGAGGAGGCAAGCCCGGCGTAGTCGACAGCCGTCAAGGTGATGGGAACTGCGACGATGAACTGCCGCTGTGTGTTTTCGGTCCCGGTGGCGATTATCGGATTGCGTGGCTCCCTGGGTCGACATTCTTGAGAACCTGCGCGAATAACTCCAAGCCGCGGGCTTCAGCCCGCACGGTGCTCCGAGATCAAGGTTGTTCGCATAGGCTCTTGAAGGACCGTCGTGCCGCGTGTCTTTTAAGCGTTCCGTTCGTGGAGAGAGACAATGCCCAAGAGAAAGAAAAGAAACGCCGACAAGATGCATTGTATAACACCGCGCCAGCTCGAGATGCTAACGTGTATCCGCGACACACGAAGGAACCTTGGCTATTCCCCAACCTTGCAGGAAATCGCCAACGAGTTCGGCATCAGCAAAATCACCGTATTCGAGCACGTCGAAACGCTCATAAAAAGAGGCCTGCTCACGCGGCGCTCGAACAGGGCTCGCTCTTTGGAGCTGACGAGCTCGGCGCAGTTCCCCGATGAGCGTCCGACACGTATCCCGATGCTCGGCCGCATTGCCGCCGGCAAACCGATCGAGGCCATTGAGACACCGGACACCGTTGATCTCGAGGAGGTTTTCGCCAGTCGGCATCCGGTCGGCATTCTTGCCGTGGTCGGGGACAGCATGGTCGACGACCAGGTTTGTGACGGCGATTGGGTCGTCTTCGAGCAACGCTCGAACCCACGAAACGGCGATACCGTGGTCGCGCTCCTTGAAGGGGAAGCTACACTGAAGCGTTTCTACAGGGAAAGGAACCGGATTCGGCTTCAACCTGCCAACGACGCGTACAAGCCGATCTACGTCCGCGACGTTGAGGTTCAGGGTGTCGTCATCGGCGTGATCCGCCGGCTTTAGAACCTACCCCCTTTATGAATTGATCTATAGTTGGATGTACTCCTAGCTTCGCATCAACTGCTCCATCAACTGATAACCCGGGTCGATTATAACCCCGTCTGCAGCGGCGGCCTCTGAAAAGGGGCGTTTCTCCACGGGTTCGACGGTGCTACCTGCAAAGCAGAAAGGCGGCGGGGTGGCTGAGTGCGCCTTGGTCGAGACGGGCGTCGGGTGGTCCGGTGCGATGAGTATCTTCCATTCATCGTGGCGGCGCAGCGCGTCCAAAAGCGGACCGACGATCAACTCATCGATCCGTTCGATCGCTTTGACTTTTTCGTCTGCGTCACCGAGGTGGGCCGCTTCGTCGGGAGCTTCGACGTGCACGACGACGAGGTCGTGCTCGTCGAGCGCACGGACGGCGGCCTCACCTTTGCCCGCGTAGTTTGTATCGATGTAGCCGGTCGCACCGGGCACCTCGATCAGCTTCATGCCCATGGAGACAGCCAAACCGCGAATGATGTCTACGCCCGTGATCACCACGCCTGAGCAACCGAACCGAGATGCGAAGGATTCCATTTTTGTCGGCTGTCCCTGCCCCCAAAGCCAGATATGGGTGACGGGGTCCCGGCCCTGCTTGCGACGGATGCGATTCACCTCGTGATCCTTGAGCATCTCAGCGGCGCGGTCCATGATGGTCCGCACCCATTCCGCCCCCCGCCCGCGCGGCCAATGGTCCGAGACGGGCTGATTCGGGATGTCGTGCGGCGGCGCGCACTCGAGGTCCATGTCACCCGCAC
>JBARRC010000707.1:0-5559 GCA_049644045.1 Phycisphaerae bacterium | reverse complement strand
TGATCGTTCAGCTCGCTGATGGCCTTGGCGAACGCTTCATCTAATCGGTGAAGCTCGGCGTGAACCTTCTCTGCGGGCACAGACCGGTAGGGGATTCGGTACTCCTCGGCCTCGAGGATGACCGCCTCACCGATCGCCACGCCCGGCGCCACCGCTATACCGCGAAGAATCTCCATAGGAGCCGCTACGCACCTTTATCTCGCCCGATCCCCACCTGGTCGCCTACCCGGGGTGCTGAAGTGAATCCACGTTGAAACCGGCGCTAACTAGAGTAGCTAGCGCATCGACCGCATCCCGTGCGTCTTCTCCATGAGCCACGATCCTGAGAACACAACCCTGCGTGGCTTCGAGAAGCATCATCTGCATGGCGCTTTTCCCATCGATCTTCTCCTGGCTGCGCGAGATGTTCATGACCGACACGGCCGACCGGTACTTGGACGCGAGGTCGACAAAGTGCATTACCGGGCGGGCGTGAAGGCCCTCCCTGTTCAGGACCGTTACTTCGCGCACAGCCTCGCATTGGCCATCCGACAATCGCGGGCTACCTTTCCGTGCAAACCGATCGAATCAACAGGAACGCGTCGGGTGAACGGTGTCATCCGTTCTGTAGTTCGTCCGCCTCCGCAATAAGCTCGATGATCGCCTCGCGCGTTTCGGCCTGCCGCAGGAAACGCCGAAAGTTCTCGCGTTGCAGGTATCGGAAGATTCTCTCCATCGCGGCGAGGTGCTCTTCCGGGGCTGAGGCCGGGCTCAACAACATGACGATCGTGTAGACCGGTGCCCGGTCCAACGCGGCGAAATCCACCCCGTGACTCGACCGCCCGATCGTGGCGGTCATCTTCTCGATGCACTGGTGTTTCACATGGGGGACGGCAACGCCCTTTCCGAATCCGGTGCTTCCCTGGTTCTCGCGCAAGATCGTCGCCCGCGCAATCGTCTCTACGTGCTCCTGGTTCACCTCCCCATGATCGGCCAGCGACTGAATGAGTTCACGGATCACACCATTACGGTCCGTGGTCTCAAGTTCCGACACCACCGACGACGCGTGAATCAAATCGAAAAGCTTCATACCGGATTATCCATGGTTGTTACGAATATCCTTCCGGGCTCACGCCGCTCGAGCCGAGTTCGGCGGCATATCCATGACGCCTAGCCTTCGATCCCGAGGTCACTTTTGCCGTCGTGTTTGCGGTTACGGTGCTTTTCCTTGTGTTTGGTCAGTTGCCGTTCGAGTTTTTCGACAATCAAATCAATTAGGGCAAACGTGTCAGGCCCGGTTTCGCTCGCCACGAAGGTGTGTTTCCGATCCGCACGGACAATCATCTCGGCGCTGAATTGCTCCGATTCGTGACCGAGGACCACCTCAATGTCATGGACTCGATTGTAGAACCGTGGCAACTTGGCTGCCTTGGTGTGAATATAATCGCGAATTTCCTCTGTGACTTCAACATGGCGTCCTGTTACTTGAATCTGCACGTATCAGCCTCCCTATTGTGGGCAACGATCGTCGCTGCCACAAGCCCTTAGGTCACCAAGCGGATGCCGGTCGACGACAAGGTCAGCCGTCCTCGCCCTTAGGTGGTAGTCCCGGCAGCGCGACACCCGGTTTGATCACACCACCGCTGATGGTGAACCGCAGCCCCTCGTCGATCGTCATGCTGAGTTCAATCACCTCGCTCCGCGGTATCTGGAGGACATAACCCGTGACCGGCGTCGGCGAGCTCGGAACAAACACGGTGACGAGTTCGTCAGGCACCTGCTCTTGCAGCTGCTTCATCGGTGCGCCCGTTCTTAGGGCGAGCGACCATACACCCTTGCGAGGGTACTCCACTGCAACCACACCGGAGAACTCCATCGAGCGCTCCGTAAGCAGAAAGTCCGTGACCTGCTTGACGTTCGAGTAAATCGCCCGGATAAAAGGGATACGGAATAGCAAACCCTCCGCCGCACGCCAAGACGCTCGGCCGATGAAGCTGGCAAGAAAGAAGCCCATGAAGTATACGAGAATGATCGCGATCACGAAACCGAGCACATGAAGTTTGTACTTGATGAAGGCGATTTCCCACAACGCCGCATTCTTCGCTTTCTCCGCCTGCTTATAACCTGCCCTGTTGTCTTTCCTCAAGCCCTTTTCCTGTAAGAGTTTATAATTCTGAATGATCTTGTATTCTATCGTCAGGCGCTGGCCTCGCTCGTTGAATTCGCTCAACGGTGTCCCATATTGAAGCGCGTCGGCCATCGGGTCGACGATGCCCGGTGCGGGCTTCTCACTTATCCAGGAGCAAAGGTGCAGCAATCCACGGGTGATGCTGGCCCCAACATTGTCGTTGACCAGCCTGTACGCCCAGACAATGATGGCGAACGTCAAGAGGGTTGGGACAAGAGCCCCAAGCCCACGTAGGAAGAAACGGCGGAAATCGTCCATGAACTCCTGCTTTGCCACGTGATCCCGTACCAAACACGAACCCCGAGACCGCACTCCATCCGCTGCGAACCGGCGCCCTAATAAACCGTGGCAAGCGGTCCAGATTGTAAACGGTCTTACTCTATTGAATACGCCTCAGCCCGTCAATGGTTGTGGTGTCGCTCGATCGGCGCTAGCATTCACGCCATGGTTGTAGAGCTCCATACCAGCGAGAAGCCGGCCATTGCTCGTCGTACCTGGCTTGCATCGATCCTTCTGCTCGTGATAGCATCGGCTTTGGCGGCGGTGATGACGTGGGGGCGATCGGGCGACCCGATGGCGCCCCGAATCGAACCCGCAGGAAGATCCATCTCAACGTTCAGAGGGTAGGCTCTGTCATGTCCGCTCCGTGCGTTATGACACGCGCCAGGCACGACCACAGGATTCATCGCGCGTTTTCGTTGATTGAAGTCCTCGTGGTGATTGCGATAATCACATTCATGCTGGCGATGCTCGTACCGGGGATGAGCACTGCCCGCGAACGCGCTCGCCGGCTCACGTGCGCGAACAACCAGCGACAGTGGGGGGTGGCCCTTCATCTCTATCGAGATGCGCATAACGATTTTCTTCCTACCGAAGGGACGTACCAGAATGGTGGCATTTTGAAGCCGGGCACATGGTACAACGAACTACCGCCCTATCTGGGATTGCCACCATACAGGGATTTCGAGGGGGCCAACGAGGCAATTGAGGAGTTTCCCAATATTCATATCTGGATTTGCCCATCGAAGAACCTGACGGAAGCCTACAAGAGCGATAGCGGCAAGAACCAGTTTCACTACGGCATGAACCAGGTGCTGGATGGTTTGGGCAAGCCGCCCGAGGGGTCACGAGACACGCCCGATTTTCCGGATCAAGGGGCGAAGCCGTTAGCAGCCCGCTTTTTTTCAAAGGAACCGCACACGGTCTTCATGTTCGACATCGCTCCGAATTCCCCCGCCGGCTCACCACGCGACGTTGCGACGATGTTATACCGAGACTATGAAGGAAAGTACTGCGGCAAGTTCCACGGCGATTACGCAAACATTCTCTATTTGACCGGCGAAGTCGGCCACTGCACGACCGACGATCTCGTGACCGGCCGCGACCTTCGACACGGGGAAATCGTGTGGGACAACCCGCGGCTTTATTGGGGCTATCGGCCGCCGCCACCAGAAGAGCAGGAGGACGAAGACGAGGGATGACTCCGCAGGTTATTGCACGGCATTCTCAAGCCAAGATGGTTGTATGCTGATCGGCATTCTTTCGGACACTCATGGCCGGTATCTGGCGGTGCGCCAAGCAATGGCACTGTTCGACAGGCTCGGCATCGGCCACGTGATCCATTGCGGCGATGTCGGTGGGACCGAAGTGTTCGATGAACTCGTGGGCCGGCCATGCACCTTCGTGTGGGGCAACATGGACCGCCCCGACGCTGGTCTGCTTGCGTACCTGCAAAGCGTCGGTATCCCGGCACCGAAAGAGGTCCCGGTTCGACTTGAACTCGACGGTAAGACGTTCGCCGTCTTCCACGGCCACGAACGCGGCTTCGATCGCGCGATCGACACACTGGACGTCGACTATATCCTTCACGGCCACACGCACACTGCCAGGGATGAGACACAAAGCGGCAAGCGCATCATCAACCCCGGCGCCCTCCACCACACCCGCCGCAAAACCGTCGCGACACTTGAGCCCGGCACCGGGGAACTGACCTTCCACGAAATCAGGGGGACGTAACTCCGGGCAAGTCGTGTTCAGCGTTGCACGCGGGTGAGGGGCCTCCTTTGTGGAGAGGGTATTGAAAGTCGGATACGCGGTTCGTTATCGGTCATACCCGTGTGAAGAAAGGCCGCGCTGGCGATCGAATCCGGGGCGAAACGCCGAATGATCCGCGTTGCACATGCGTGCCAAAGCTGCGTCCGAAAGGGACCAGCCCGCAATCGGGCGGCCGCAGCGCGCGGGCGTTCCTTGTAAATACTGGTACCAGCGGCTACAATTTAACTGGGTGGTTTTCTTCCAGCGTGGGGCGGAGCGGAAAAGACGGCACGCACGTGGATGTTGGCAAGCCAAGCGAGCAACCGTCCAGCAATTGTCTCTCCTGCTCATAAGTGAGGTCACCTACAGGATGGAGCAGAGCCTGGTGTCAATGGAAGAAGGGGGTAGAAGTACGTGACGACTAGACCTTCGGCGAGGTCCCGCCAAGCCCGTCGGGCTTGTATCTGGGCGGCAGTGTTTCTGGCGGTGTCGGCCGTTCCCGCGATCGCAGGGTATACCGAGGTGCACGTCCCTCACGTCGGCGAGGCAAGCCACGAGGAGATTCTCGAAGGGATTTACGGCGGCGATTTCGTCGTCGGCGGCGTCGACCTGGGGAACGGGCTGTGGACCGTGTTCGACAACGGTACGATCACGGCCACTCGCATGGATGACTACGGTCTGGCAACGCTTCTGTACATTCTCACCGGATCGCCCGGCTCGGGCGACGATGACACGTGGGCTGACGGCACGGCGATCGTGACGGCCGAGGCTCGCTTTGCGTTATTCCCCCAGGAGTTCGGATATGATTCGGGCTCGGGATTCGTAAAGCTCGTGGACGTGTTGGGAAGCGGCTTCTCCGTGTCCGGATCGGGCACGGTAACGTTCGCCCCACGCGTGACATGGCAATGGGCTCGGGCGAATGACTCCGATGCGGGGCTCGTTAATGACCATTACTCGGAAGAGACTTTCAACGACGACGGTCTCGATCACATGGTGACCTATCACGTCGCAGGGGTACCCGAGGTGCTTCCCACTTCAATGGTATGGCTGGTCTTTTGGGAAGATCTGAACGGTCCGCTGGGGGACGATAGCGATCCCGACAATGCCGGATCTCCATCCGACCGCGATTTCAACGACCTCGTCATGGAGATTCTCGTTCAAGAGTGTTTCGTTGATGAGGACTGTGACGACGGCGACGCGTGCACCATTGACATGTGCAACGAATACGGCATTTGCGAATACGCGCCCGCGCCGGAGGGTACGGCGTGCGGCGATCCAAAGCCGGAGGAGATCTGTGACAATCCGGATGTCTGTGACGGCGCTGGCAACTGCCTCCCCAACTACGAACCGCCCACCAC
>JBARRC010000706.1:0-3550 GCA_049644045.1 Phycisphaerae bacterium | reverse complement strand
TCAGCTTGGCGTCGAGCCGGTCCAGGTGCAACCGGGCGACCTTCTCGTCCAGATGCTTGGGCAGCACGTAGACCTGCTTTTCGTGCTCACCCCGCTTTTCGAATAAGTCGATCTGAGCCAACACCTGATTGGCGAAGCTGTTGCTCATGACGAAGCTCGGGTGGCCGGTGGCACAGCCCAGGTTCACGAGCCGGCCCTCCGCCAGCACGAGGATGTAATGCCCGTCCGGGAAGATCCACTTGTCGACCTGCGGTTTGATATTTTCCTTCACGATGCCGGGCGTAGCAGTCAGACCGGCCATGTCGATCTCGTTGTCGAAGTGGCCGATGTTGCAGACGATCGCCTGATCCTTCATCCTGGCCATGTGTGACGCCAGCATGACACCCGTGTTGCCCGTCGCAGTCACGAAGACATCCGCCGTCGGGGCGACCTCTTCGAGTGTTTTGACCCGATAGCCTTCCATGCAGGCTTGCAACGCACAGATCGGGTCGATCTCAGTGACAATAATGCGGCAGCCTTGGCCGCGAAGGCTCTGGGCGCACCCTTTGCCCACATCGCCGTAGCCGCAAATGACGGCGGTCTTGCCGGCGAGCATCACGTCCGTCGCGCGCATGATGCCGTCCACCAGGGAGTGCCGGCAGCCGTAGAGGTTGTCGAACTTGCTCTTCGTTACGCTGTCGTTAACGTTGATCGCCGGGAAAAGCAGCGCGCCCTGTCTGGCTCGCTGATAAAGGCGGTTGACACCGGTCGTGGTCTCCTCGCTGACGCCGACGATGTCTGCCGCGGTCCTGTGCCATCGCGTAGGATCGCTTTGAAGCTCATCCCGTATAAGCCTTAGAATCACGGCCATCTCCTCGCTGGCGGCCGAATCAGGATCGGGAAGCGTACCGTCCTTGGCGTAGGCATCCTCGGCCTCGTAGCCCAGGTGGACCAGCAGGGTCGCATCGCCGCCGTCGTCGACGATCATCGTGGGGCCGCCCTCGGGGAACGCAAGGGCCTGATTCGTGCACGACCAGTAGTCCTTCAGCGTCTCACCTTTCCAGGCATATACGGGCACCCCCGCCTCGGCGATCGCGGCGGCTGCGTGATCCTGCGTGCTGAAGATGTTGCAGCTAGCCCAGCGCACGTCCGCGCCGAGGTCGCGCAGTGTCTCGATCAAAACCGCCGTCTGGATCGTCATGTGCAGCGAACCTGTGATGCGCGCACCCGTCAAGGGTTTTGCCGCTGCATACTCCCCGCGAATCGCCATCAGGCCGGGCATCTCGTGTTCGGCCAGCGCGATCTCCTTGCGGCCGAAATCCGCCAGGCTCAGGTCCGCTACCTTGAAGTCTTGAACAGCCGTTGTCATGGTTGTCTCCTTCTCAATCCCGGTTTCGCCGCGTTTTGCGGCCGGTGACCACAAACAAGTCGGGCGCGTCGTCGGAGGCCCGCGGGGCGGTCACGAGCCGTCGCGACTCAACCTCCTCGAAACCCACTGATTCCAGCAGCCCGCCAAACTCAGCCGGGTCAAACCCCCACCATCGATCCTGCATGCGATCGCGGAATATCTCGTTCTGATGGGCCGTCTGCTCAACGATCAGGACCCGCCCACCAGGGCAAACGATCCGCTGCAGCTCGGCGATCGCTTCCCGCGGCGTCGGCACGTGATGCAGGACGAGCACCGCGATGGCAAGATCGACGGCTGCCTCTGTGATCGGCAGATGGGCCAGATCACCCTTGCGCAGTTCAACGTTCTCGATCCGGTGGTGTTCGGTCCGGTGGCGTGCCGCATCCAACATCGTCTCCACCGGCTCAACACCGATAACCCGTTCGAAGTGTCGTGCCAGCGTCGGCAATAGATACCCGGTGCCCGTGCCCACATCCGCCACCGTCCAATCCCGTGGCAGCAGGGCCAAAAACGCTTCCAGATGGAAGCTCGACCCGAAGCTCTCCTCACGCAGGGCGTCCCATTGATGCCCGATCCGGTCGAAAAACCGGCGACTCATGTCACGCCGTGACTGGATCACCGCTTCTAGACGGGACTCGATGGATCTTGCCAGCGGCTGCTCCGCAATCCACTCCAGCAACCGGGTCGTAAGGCCGGTACCATTCTCCTCGGGAACCGGCGGCGGTACGGAGTAAAGCACTGTGTTTCCGTCTCTCCGGTCCTGAATCAAGCCGGTGTCACGCAGGACCTTCAGGTGCCGCGAGACCGTCGACTGTGGCTGGTGGAGCACCTCGACGAGTTCCGAGACGCTCAGCTCGCGTCTGCGCAAAACACCTAGCGCGCGTTGCCTCGTCCTGTCCGCCATCGCCTTGAAGATGGTCTCGGGCTGCATGTGAACGAACTCAGCCAACCACGGGCTTAAGTATCCACCTATCCGGATGATAGGATATATCGGTTGGGTGTCAAGCCTGAATCATCCTGTTCGTCGCTTTTTTTGAGGAGCATCGTCAGCAATCGAGCCCATTCGTTGACCCCGGCCCTTCTCGCAGGCATGATTACAGTGCGGAGCGTCGCAGAATTGGTACGCCCGATAAACTGTGCCTCGCATTTTGGAACCATTGTGATGGTTGTGCGTCCAAACTCAAAGAGGCAGGTAGCCTCGCAACGCGGATCGCGCCCCGTGCCGCTGGAGGACGCCCAGCTTATCGAGAAAGTCAAGGCCGGTCAGACGGAAGCGTACGGAGAACTGGTACGCAAGTATCAGGATCGCGTGTTCAATACGTGCTGGCGGATTTGCGGCCACTTGGAGGACGCCCGCGACTTGACACAAGAGGCGTTTCTGAAGGCGTTCGAGGGTCTCGCGACGTTTCGCCATCAGAGTGGGTTCTACACGTGGATTTTCCGCGTTGCGGTGAACCTGGCGCTGTCGCACCGGCGAGACGTGAAACGAAGGCGCACGGTATCGTTGGATCAGAACACCGAGATGGCGGGAACGCAAGCGGAGGGTCTGGCGAAGCGGATTGGCCACCGAACGGAGAACGACGATCCGGTGCGCTCGGCGAGCGATGCTGAATTGCAGGGCGCTGTGGTGCGCGCGCTTCAAATGCTCGATGACGACCATCGTGCGGTGGTCGTGCTGCGCGATATCGAAGGATTTGATTATCACGACATCGGTGAGGTTCTGGACATTCCTCCCGGCACGGTGAAGTCGCGTCTGCACCGCGCCCGGATGGCGCTGCGTCAGGCCATTCTTCCGGGGCTGGCACACGAAGGATAGGTGCGTTCACTCTATGGCGGGCATCGATCGAGGACAACTTGGCGAGCTTCTGTCGGCCTATATCGACGGCGAACTCGATGCTGAGCACGTGAAGTCAGTTGAGCGTATCCTCCGTGAGGATGCGGGCGCGAGGCATCTGCTGGAAGAACTTCGGGGAACTGTCAACATCGTGTCATCTCTTCCGCGGCATTCGGCGCCGGGCTCGATCGCTGAGGACGTGCAGTTTCAGGTGGAGCGATCCGAGCTGCTCGGCGATCCGGATTCACAACCGGCCACGGCGACCGGCGGGCGATCTGGGCTTCCGGCATTGCTTTCGATGGCCGCCGTGCTCGGCCTGGTCTTCGTCG
>JBARRC010000705.1:0-9577 GCA_049644045.1 Phycisphaerae bacterium | reverse complement strand
CGCCGCAGCTCAATCCACCGCGACTCCGATTTCAAATTCCCGGCGGCGCAGCGTGTCTGCTCGACACGGAGATGAACCACGGCAAACGCGATCCCCGTGAAGAAGGCGATCAGGAAGCAGACACGACGGACATTCAACGCCCCCTCCCCCCCGCAGACGCCACCCCTGTCACCGGCAGCTTGATCCGCACCCCCCACTGAATCCGTTGCGGATCGGGGAACTTATCGTTGTTTAACTCGTAGATCTCCCGCCAGCGGCTCGCGCTACCAAGCTGCTCACGGGCGATGCTCATGTAGCGGTCCTTCTTCTTGATCTGATACCACCGGAACAGGCCTTGCTCCGGCGCCGGGGTGGATACGGGCTCTTGAACCCGCGCCGCGATGCGTGGCCCGGCCGCCGACTCACCACCGGACGAACCGTTCACCCCGTCGATGACGGGCAACGTTAGCTCAACGCCGACACGCAACATGTCAGGGCTGGAAAGCACGGAGCGGTTCGCCTCGAAGATGGCGTTGATAATGGCGGCTGATTCGCTGCCGTAATGCGCGGCTGCGATCTTGCAGAGCGCATCCCCCGGCACCACGGTGTAGCGGACGGGATGAGCTGGCGTTGGGCTTCGTGTCGGGGTGGGTTCCGGCGTGGACCTGGACGCGGGTTGGACGGCGCGACGCCCATCGGCAAGGGGCCGATCACTTTGCGCCCGAGTGTTGGAGGACCCCGTCTGATCCGCCGGTTGCTGTCGGGTGCTTTGATTCGCCTCAGGTTTTCCACGCTGCCGCGCGTTTAACGCATCCTCGAGAGCCCGTCGCCGCGCCGCTTGCTCTTGCGAGCGCGATGTCAGCGCCCGATCGCCCGTCCCGTCCGGCTCATCTCCAGGGGAAAGAGAGACTGTGGCGAGGTTTGTCTTGTGTGCAGACAGTTTTGAGGTTGCATGTTCGGGTAAGTGCGTCCTGACCACCTCCGGCGAAGATACCCCAGTCGCCGAGGCGCCCTGACCAGGCAGGATCACCTCGGCACCACTGGTAGCCACAGCACTCGCTACGCCATCGGCAACGCTGCGGTCAAACCTGGCTGCATTTGAAGGCCGGACCGAAGGGGTGGTCAGCGGTTGAGCGGGGGGGCGGTGGTAGCCTTCGCCGTGATCGACAAGGTGAGGCTGATAGGTCGTGAGCGGTGGTGGCGAACCTCGATTCGCGAGGATGAGGGCAAAGCAGATGATGAACGACAGTCCGGCGAGCAACCCGATCTTTGTCTCGCGTGCCATGCCGCAACAACCCTCCTTGATGTTTGAGTCAGAGGCTTAAGAAGACGGAGCCGCCCGCGGATTCCGTCTTAAGGCAGTCGAATCGCAACCCGGAGCTTTGCACTGCGTGATCGTGGATTGGATTGCCTCTCTTCAGCGTCCGCGGTCACGGGCTTTTTGGTCACGATTCGATAGATCCCCTCGTTCTTTCGCTTCCGGAAGTCCATCTTCACCGGTTTATCTTCAACGCTGTGAAACGCGATCACGCCAATCCGCCCGCCGGGTCGTAGGAGTTCAGACGCCGCTGCGAGTAGCGCTTCCAGACACCGGATTTCGTCATTCACAGCGATCCTAAGCGCCATAAAACACCGCGTGGCGGGGTGTATCTTGCTCTTGCGCGAGGTCGGATCGACGCCCACGGCCGTCGCGACAATCTTGGCCAACCGACCCGTTGTGGTTATGCGACCCTCGCGTCTCCGTTCACAAATCCGTCGGGCGATTTTTCTTCCCGCCAACTCCTGAGCGTTGTGATAAAAGACATCTCCGAGTTCCCGCTCCTTGAGGCGATTGACCAGGTCGGCGGCCGTAACCTTCAGCCGCGGGTCCATCCGCATATCAAGCGGCCCATCGCGTTGGAAGGAGAACCCTCGTCCGGCGTCGTCCAACTGTGTGGAGCTGACACCCAGATCAGCGAACAACACATCGACCGCGGCGATCCCGATCGAGTCGAGCGTCTCGCGAAGCTCGGCAAAGTTCGCGTGCAGCAACTCCACGCGGCACGCGGCGCCCTCCAGCGCGCGGCGAGCCAATTCCAAGTTGGCCGGGTCCACATCGAGACCGATGAGCGTACCTTCCGGCCCCAATGCCTCGGCGAACAGACGAGCATGCCCGCCAAGCCCTACGGTGGCGTCCACAATGGTCTCGCCCGGACGGACATCGAGAAGCTCACACACCGCGCGTGTCAGAGCGGGCGTGTGACCGCCTGGTTCACCCACCGCAACCTTCCGATGCCAATAAAGTCAGGGGGCCGTCACAACCTCCGTGGCGACGCACTCACCCCCGAGGCGGCCAGGCACTTCCGCCGCACCGCGTTTTGCGACGTACTGAGAGAGCTTGACATGGATAAATCGATCGCCCAAAGCGCGCAACTTCCGGACCCGGGCCTCCAACTCCAAAACGTCATGCGAAGTTGGGTGGCCCGCAGGGCCGCCCGGCTTAACCGATTGCAACCGTTGTTGAACGCGCTTCATCAAGCGATTGGGGCTGCCAACCATGCCGTCGACTCCGTGCCGTGCCCACCATACCTTACGACGAGGCGATTCCCTTCGCTTCTACCGCCGTAGGTGTCGTTGGCTTAGTTCATACCTGACCCAGACTCCAAACAAACACTCACTCATCGGGCGCGCCACAGTGCGCGGCTGTAGCCTCCTGACAATCGAAGCCGACCGTTCCTACGGGAAGTTGACCTGCGACCGCGCCAGGTCTCGACCGCCTTCGACCCAACCGCGCCCTGTGCTCCGCGCCGTTTCCACTCGCTGCGACACCGGCTCCGTCCGGTGCGCAACCGCCTCAAACCTTTGCTATTCTGACTTCTCCTCCACCTTTTTCTTCTCCGGTCTCATCCGGAGGAAGCCCTGCCAATCGGGCCAGTCATAATCATCCCCATCCCAATCGATCCCCATCGAGCGTTCGAGCTCCGCCCGGTTCCATACGTCGATCCGATACTTCTGACCAACGAGGATGGCCTCCTCACCCAGCCCCGCCTTTTTCCGAAGACGATCGGGCAACACGATTCGCCCTTGCTTGTCCATGTCCACGTAAGAGGCGATGCCGTAGAACTGCAACTCGAAGCGGCGAGAATCCGGGCCCGGCATGAACTCCGTTTCAATCCGGGCCGCGAGCTCCTCGAATCCTCGCTCCGTGAAGATCGACAACGTCCTGCGATGCTCGCCGAGCGTGACGTATAGTCCAGCACCGTCCCGCTCCGGATCGATCGCTGAGCGTAGCTGCGACGGAAGCTGGAAACGATTATGGCCATCAATCGTTCGCTCATATTGGCCTGTGAAAACTCGCATGGACGGTTCGGCATCTTGCCTACTTCGGCTTATTATCACCAAATACCACCATAACCTACCATAACTAGCCATTTCGTGCAAGAGAAAAGCCCTATAAAATTTTGCCTGTGCTCGGTCGTGGTCATAGTCGCGAGCGAGCACGCCGACATATAGTGCCTCTAAGGCAGCGCTACCCCACCCGTTGAGGTAATCTTTCGTCAAGCAGTTTTTTTTGCGTCTTCGGGGAGTACTTCGGGTAGCACCGCGCTGCCCGCGCACGGGGCGCGGTCAAGGCCTATAAAACGGTGAAGAAACCCCGCACATGTCTTAGCCTGGCCAACTCAAAGTCAGTGTTTGGTGGATGTTCAGGGACATGGAGCGACCTGACTGATGCAGTCCATCGCCTTATGGTTCGGCGCGGATCTCGTCGTAGATGGCGGCGTAGGCGTCGTATGTCTGTTCAATGTGCCACGACGTAGTCACTGCTTTGGCCGCTTGTCGGCCGAGCCGCTGCGCCATCTCACGATCCAGCAGGAGCCGGCGGATGGCGCCGGCCAGTGCGCGAGTGTCGTTGTATGGCACTAACAGTCCGGTGCTCTCGTGCTCGATCAGATCGCGGCAACCGGGGACGTCCGTCGTGACGATCGGGCAACCGGCCGCCATGGCCTCCAGCAATGCGTTCGGAAGACCCTCCGTGCGCGAGGGAAACGTGAACACGTCGGCGGCCTTGAGCAACGTGGGGATATCACGTCGGGCACCAAGAAGGTGAACGCGCCCGGTGAGCTTCATACGCTCAATCAGCCTGGCTAACCGATCCCGCAACGGCCCGTCGCCCGCCAGAAGGAGGTGCGCGTCGGTCTCCGTCGCGAGCATCCCGAAGGCCCGGATGAGCGTGTCGAGCCCCTTGACCGGATCGAGACGTCCCACCCAAAGGATGATCGGTGTTTCGGCATCCAAATCGAGCATCGACCGATCCATCGGTGCGGCGTCACGCAGCGGGGTTGGATCGATACCGCCGCGAACCAGACGCAAACGATTACGCGGGATTTTCGCGCGGGTGTGGAGATGTTCGACGACCGACGGTGAGTTTCCGATGGTAAACCGGCAGCCGCCATGCGTGAAGCGATCGACAATCAGATGCCACCGCCGCTGGACCTCCACCGTCTGAATCTCGCATATCAGACGGTTTTTCGGCCACCCCGCCTTACGGACCGCGCGGCGGGCGGCCACGTTCGCGTGGAACAGCAGCGCGTGCACGATGTGGGGCTTCGTCTCACGAATGATCCGTGCGAGCCGGCTGATGACGCGGATATCCCAGCGGCTGCGTCCGTGGAAGCCGTGAACTTCCACCCCGTCGTCGCGCAGCATTCGCGCCACCGGTCCAAGCTCGCCGAGTGATACGACGCGTGGCAGATATCCTTTTTCCCGCATGGCTCGGGCTAAGCGATGAAGGTGCAGTGGCACGCCGCCGAGCTTAAGATCGGTGATGACGTACAGGATTGTCGTAGGTTGATGGCTCACGATATCGACACGGGTCCACCCTGTCGGTGGGCAACGTGCCGGTACCCCTCTTTGACGGGCTTGAGCATATCACACATCGCGCACCATACGATTGAAGAACCTCTATCCGTCAATGGAGTGGAAACGGAGCACTAGTAGTCCTTTCGTGCGAAGGTCCACATAGCCAATAAGACCACGACGGCTTCAAAGAGCAGCGACGAGCCAATGGAGTATACGGGGTTTTTCATAAGCTCTCTCTCTTCGATGTCCCGGGCACGCTCGACCTGGGCTCGCTCCTCATCGCTGCTTGTGTCGATCATGGAGTCGGGGAATATGTCGAGGCTCGTACCAGCCCCGGCCCAGTGTGCAGCCAGGTAGGGAAAATCCCCCGTCTTGGGCGGAATCCAGCTCACGACGCGTATCGCGGAGCAAAGCCGCCGGTGTTCCTTCAAGCTTGGAAACGCGTCAAAGACTCCCGGCGCTTGATGGATAAAGGCAAAGGCCACCCATGCCCCGAGGCTGAGCAGGACCGCCGCCAGTGTGCTGCGAGTCCTTACCGCGACAAGCACCGAAACGCAGTAGACGTAACTGAACAAAAGAACCAAAAGCGGGATGCACAGCAAGTATCCCGGTGCCCAAATGCCCCAGCGAAGGCCCATCACGAGGAATGTCAGGCCGAAGAAAAGCGTGGCCTGTAGCATCACGAACAACATTCCGGCGAGATATTTGTACAGGAACAATCTTGCTCGGCTGATCGGTTTCGCCAAAAGCGTGTCGATCGCACCGCGCTCCATGAAGGAGGGGAAGGCGCCGGCGGTGGCGATGATCATCAGGACAATCCCAAACCACCCGACGATCGCGCTCGCCAAAAGGTGCACAACGATTCCGATTAACGATGAGCGTCCGACGTCAGACAACGGGTTGTACTGTTCGCTCTGTGCCGAAAAGAGTCCGAACATAAATGTGACTTCATCCCCCTCGAAGCCGACGCTGAGCATCATAAACGCGATCAGAAGCGTCAAGCCCACGAGCACCCAGAAGATCTTGCGATCGAGCGACTCGCGAAAGCTGTCAACCAATAGAGCCCAAAACTGCATGTGTCGAGCAATCCTTCGGTCGTGCGGTCCCTATGGCCGGGCGGGCCTTGCCATTGGGGCGGACGTCGCCTGCGTGGAACTGTCAGCCAATACCTGCACGAGAATGTCCTCCAGGCTGAAGCGGTGCGGCTGGACCGTGTCGATTGCCAGCCCCGCCCCGCGCACAAGATCAATCGCGGCGTTGACCTTCGCAACGTCGTGCCCCGGAAGGCTAATGACGTTGCCCTCCTGCGAGCCACCCAGGGCTTCGATCTTGCTCCTTATAGGCGCCGCGTCGCCCGCAAAGTTGATCCGATACTCGATGGTCTGCTCGGTCAGCTCGCTGAGCGTTCCCTGCCTCGCCACCAGCCCCTCGACGAGAATCGCCACCCGGTCGCAGACCATCTCGAGCTCGCTGAGCAAATGCGAGTTGAGAAACACCGTCTTGCCTTCGCGCTTCAGCTCCAGCAGCAGCTCGCGCACGTCCCGACGCCCGACGGGATCGAGCCCGTCGGTCGGCTCATCGAGGACAATCAGTTCCGGGTCGTTCATCAGCGCTTGCGCGACCCCCAGCCGCTGGAGCATGCCCTTGGAATATTTGTCGATGCGCGTGTCAGCCCACTCCGACATCCCGACGAGTTCGAGCAGCCGGGCGGCGTTCGCCTTGCGGCGAGAGTGTGGCACCTTGGCAAGCGCGGCATAATAATGGAGCAGCCTCGCGCCGGTGAGGTATCCTGGAAAACGATGGTCTTCCGGCAGGTAACCGATAAGCGCGAGCTTGCCGCGATGACCGAGCGGCCGGCCGAGAAGCGTCCCCAGGGCGTGGGTCGGCCTCACGACGGTCATCATGATCTTCACCAACGTGGTCTTACCCGCCCCGTTGGGACCCAGCAGGCCGAAAACCTCGCCGCGGCCGACCTGGATGTTCACCCCACGCAGCGCGTCGATCGTTTTGTCGTACGTCTTGCGCACGTCGATCAGGTCGACCGCCCAATTCGTCATCTCAGTTACGCCGACCGCACCCACCCTCGACGCTCCATCAACATGTCGGCGATCCTACTAGCAGCCGAATCCTCAGCCAGATCAATCCACTCGGCCTCGCGAAACCGCTTGAACCAGGTCCGCTGCGCTTTGGCGAACTGACGGGTGTTGATTTTGATCATTTCAATCGCATCCGCAAGGGAGACTTTGCCTTCGAGATGCTGGGTAATCTCGGCATATCCCAGGGCCTGGCGGGCGGCCGTACTCAACGGTTTGGGCTCCGCCAGCAATGATTTCACCTCATCGACAAGCCCTGCGTCGATCATACGACGGACGCGTTCGTTCGTGCGATGGTTCTGGTCCTCGAGCTGACGACGCAAACCGATCAGGACGAAGTCATGTCTGGTCCGCTCTTGATCCCACTGCGCCTGCAACGTACTGATCGGCTTACCCGTCAGCTCAAACACTTCCAGCGCGCGGACGGTGCGTCTCAGATCGTTGGGATGAATCCGATCAGCGGCCTGCGGATCGACCTCCTGCAATCGCCGGTGCAACGTAGCGGCCCCGTCCACCGCAGCCGCCTCGTGCAGGCGTGCTCGGATCCGCGGATCGGCGCCGGGTCCTTCGAACAAACCTTCGGTAAGCGCTTTAAGATACAGCGGCGTCCCGCCCACCACGAAGACGGGCTTGCCGCGTGCCTGAATGTCGGCCATGGCTCGCTCGGCGTGCTCGACGTATTTCGCCACCGAGAAATCCTCGGACGGCTCCACAACGTCGATCACGTGATGTGGAATCTCGCGTCGAATCTCGGGTGAGGGCTTAGCCGTGCCGATGTCCATCCGGCGATAGACCTTCATCGAGTCGAGGCTGACGATCTCACCGCCGGTTCGCCGTGCCAGCTCCAGGCCAAGGGCGCCCTTGCCACAGCCTGTGCAGCCAACGATGAATGTTGTTATCGGACGCATGATCGAATAAGTGTCGGCGAACCACCTGATCGCTGTGCCGAAAATCCTTTCATCGCTGTGCCGAGAATCCCTTCATTGCTGTGCTGAGAATCCTTTCTCGGCACCTGTCAGAGGACCGAGAAGGGATTCTCGGTCCAGCGATGGCAGTATATGAATCAACGGCGTAGTTGCTAGCAACCGATTGCGGTGGGTGGCATGGCCAAGCGCAGCGCCGCGATGAGTCGGACATGCTTGGTGGCAGCGTTCAACATGCCGGCACCCGTCTTCGACGGGCTTGGGCATGCCACCCATCAATCCAGACTCGACAGAGCACTAGCAGCCGACCGCGGTGATCGGGTAAGCTGTGGCGGTCGGACTGAGGTCCCGGATCGGGTGTTCTTTCGGTTTTGTCGAAGCGGGTTCGCGTCCGCTTCGACCAATTGCCCTGAAGACACCGATACCCCCGTCGGCGTGCGGATCGGCCGAAACAGGATGGGTCTCTTCCCAATCGACGCAAAAGCGCCGCTCGAGAAACTCGCGGATCTCCCGGTTACGCGTCCCGTGGAATTCACCCACGATGACCGTAACCCCGTCGAGTATCTCATCGGGAATGCTGGTCAGGATGTCGTACTCCGCTCCTTCGGTGTCAATCTTGATGATATCGACGCTCCGAATTCCGTATCGATCGAATGCCTCGGGTACTGCGACGACGGGGACTTTCTCCACGCCTGCATGAGGCCCATCACGACCGAACAACCCAGTACCGTCGCTGTAGAAGCCTCCACCGCTCCGATTGAAGAGATAACCGGACCGGAAGTAATCGCGATACTCCGTTTTCGCGCCAAGCCCGAAAGGTGCAGGCGTGATGTTGCTGAACGCAGCCACGTTATGGTTGAGCAAATCGAACAGCTCGGGCAGCGGCTCAAACGAGAAGATTCTCGTGCCGGGATACCTCTGTGCAAACATAATCGACGCGACGCCGATGCTGGCTCCGATATCGAGGATCGTACGCGGTTTACATGGGACGGGAATGCGGTACTCCGGAAACTCGTACCCGTTGGCAAGCATTTGTATGAACCGGGCGTCACTGGTTCCGGTCCGGAACCGGAAGGTCCCGGCGAAACCCGGCAGACGGATCTCGGCGTCCCGCTGTCGGCGGGTATGCACAAGATAGGCTGTTCGCAGACTCCTCGCGAAGACCGCCGTGCGAATGCATTTACGCAGCTTTTGTGACGGACATAGTCGAGAGAAATGACTCAGAATCCGCGTCGACGCGGCCGACATACCGGCGTCCTTATGGTTACACCGCGCTGGCAGCCCGTAGTAGCACCACCACGCGGTTGCGGCGCGTGCGATGGGTTATCGGTATTTGGGCTGTGGCACTCTCGCAGAATCGTTGAGGGACTTCTACGCGCAGACCACGCGCGTTACCTCCGGAATCTGCTCCTTGAGGTTGCGCTCGATCCCCATGCTGAGAGTGACCGAGGCGGAGGGGCAGCCATGGCAGGCACCCAACAGCCGAACGCGAACCACGCCATCAGCGTCGACGTCGATCAGCTCGATGTCACCGCCGTCGCCCTGCATCATGGGTCTTAGCCTATCGAGTACAGCCGCAACGCGGTCGCGCAGAGACTTATCCGACTTGGAGCTGTTTGCCGGTTTGTCGACCATCTATCTTAATCTCCCAAACAGTAGCGCCGGCCGGAATCGCTCGGTGATACCCGACAACGAATCCCTAAGCAACGGGGGCACACCCGTTATGCAACTCAACATATAGGG
>JBARRC010000704.1:0-8315 GCA_049644045.1 Phycisphaerae bacterium | reverse complement strand
CCATTGTGCCTCGACGTGGTCGACATGACATGGGCCGCAGGTGAACTCATTGATCCACGGGCTGCCGGGGTCGGGATAGAAGCCCTCTCCTCCGTGCGCGTCCTCCGTTGTTGTCGCCGTCGGATTGCCACCATGGCAGACAACGCACCCGTCCGGGGCATTCCGCCCCCGCCCCATGGCCCTAATCTGTCGCATCATGTCGCTTTCGGGATCTCGAATCGGCTCGATGCCCAGATGGCAGGCGAGACAACCTGGTTTGTCGGCAGCAGAGTCGGGTACTTGACCATCCACCCGAGATGGACACGCATGTGTCGCAAGGATAAGTATCGCGCTGAACAGCCACCGTGTCATTTCGGTTCTCCTTGCTGCAGTCTGATCAGTTCCTAACCTGGGAGAGGCCGCCTCGCGTCCGCGAACGAGCTAGTCCGTCGTCCGACCATCAACCAGCGCGCCAAGAATGACTCGCGTGGCCTCGACATTGTGCAAAGGCCCTGCGAGTCTACGTTCGGGTCGCCGGGCGGTGTCATGGCATGTCATCGTATCTCTGGGGCGTCGGATATCAACCATGCGTCAGATGCCGGCCCCGCCGGCGTAAAGGTCCTGGCGGGTCTGTGCCTGGGTAATCCGGCTCCCCGGCGGTACGCTGCGGACCAGCCAGACGTTTCCGCCGATGACCGAGCCGCGGCCTATGGTGACCGGCCCGAGGATTGTCGCCTCGGAGTAAACGATAACATCGTCTTCGACATCAGGATGTCGCTTGATGCCCTTGATCGGGTTGCCATCCTTGTCCAACGGGAAGCTCTTGGCCCCGAGGGTAACACCCTGGTAGAGTCGCACGCGTTTACCAATCGTGCACGTTTCGCCGATCACCACGCCGGTGCCGTGATCGATGAAGAAGCTCTCGCCGATCGTCGCACCGGGGTGGATGTCAATGCCGGTTATGCTGTGGGCATGCTCGGTGATGATCCGAGGAATCAACGGTACGCGCAAGAGGTGTAACTCGTGGGCCAATCGATGGTTCGTAATCGCCAGTATGCCCGGGTAGCAGAAGATGGCCTCATCGGGGCAGGTTGCAGCCGGGTCGCCCTCATAGGCGGCCTGAACATCGGTGGCGAGGATCCGCCGTACCTCCGGAAGCCGGTTGAGGAACTCCCGCGTAACCGATTCCGCGCGGGCGTCACAGTCCGTTAGGGCGTCCGCCCCGAGGTTCTCGCAAGTGAAACAGAGGCCTCGCCTGATCTGTTCTCGCAGGCTGCGCTGGATCCGGTCGAGCGCGCTGCCGAGATGGAAGGCCATGTTGTCCGCCGTCAGCTCCGAAGTCCCGAAGTAGCCCGGGAACAAGACCGCCCGCAAGGCTTCGACGACGTCAATCACCACGTCGCGCGACGGCAGCGGTTGCCTGCCGGGACACTCTTTGTTTGGCCGATCGAGATGCCCGTTGGCAGCGCAAAGCGCAGCCACCAGCAAGGCGAGTTGGCCATCCACGGAGGAACCTTCCGCGGGCGCGTCAGAGTCGGTCGTCGTGGTGTTCCGCATTGTCACCTTTCTCGATTAACGGGTGCTTGCGGACCACCTCCTTGTGGTCGCAAGCACGGCCAGCGCAAACGGACCATCCTCTCTCCACCTGCGGCGCCCGCGGCCGCAGGGTGACTCTCAAACTAGCGCGGGCTCGGCCTCGGCCTCACGCATTGTCAATTCCCGTTGTCCTCAAATAACCAGGTGCTGAGGTAGCGTTCTCCGGTATCGGGGAGCACGACGACGATCATCTTGCCGGCGTTTTCCGGTCTCGCCGCGACCTGCAGGGCAGCCCAAAGTGCGGCACCGGATGAGATACCGACGAGGATGCCTTCCTCGCGGGCCAGACGCCTCGCGATGTCCCCGGCGTCTTCGTGCCTGACCTGGATGATCTCATCCACGAGTTCCGGTCGAAGCACATCCGGAACGAACCCGGCTCCAATCCCTTGAATCTTATGCGGGCCCGGCTCCCCTCCGGAAAGCACCGGCGAACCACTCGGCTCTACAGCGATCGCCTTAAACGATGGCTTACGCTCCTTTAATACCTCCGCCACGCCGGTGATCGTGCCGCCGGTTCCGACGCCGGCAACGAGAATGTCGATGGCGCCGCCCGTGTCCTCCCAGATTTCCTCCGCAGTGGTTTCTCGGTGAATCTCCGGGTTGGCAGGGTTGGCGAATTGCTGCAGGATCAGGTGGCGATCATCCGCTCCGGCCAGCTCCTCGGCCTTGCGTATCGCTCCCGGCATCCCTTCTGAACCGGGCGTGAGCACCAGGTCAGCCCCGAGAATCCTGAGCAGTCTGCGGCGTTCGATACTCATGGTCTCCGGCATCGTGAGGATCAACTTGTAACCTCTGGCTGCACAGACAAACGCCAGGGCGATCCCCGTGTTACCGCTCGTGGGTTCGACGATGATCGTGTCCGGGTTGATACGCCCGGCGCGTTCGGCGGCTTCGATCATGCTCAGGCCAATCCGGTCCTTCACACTCGCACAGGGGTTGAAGGACTCGAGCTTGGCGACGACCTGAGCTTCAAGCCCCGCGCCGATCTTGCTGAGCCGAACCATCGGCGTTCTCCCCACGAGCTTCGTGATATCCTCAGCGATGTTGGTCATTTCTTACCTGCCTTTGTTCCAGGCCTGCGGGACGCAGCACCTGACCGTTTGTCGGCCGGGGCGGTACGTCTCGAAGTCCTGTGTACCTTACTTCTTGCCTCCCAGCTTTGAGCGGGCCTTTGCCTCCCGGCCCACAAGATCCTCGAGAGTGACGCCGTCGAGGACCTCCTCGATCGCGCCGCTGAGCTTCTGCCACACGTTGCGGGCGGCGCATCGGTTCACTCGGTCGCATGCCCGCCTATCCGGCACGCAATGCACCAGCGCGAGCGGGCCTTCCAACGCGCGCAGCACCTCGCTGAGCCTGATCTCGCTGGGGACCTTGGTCAGGACGAACCCCCCGCCGGGGCCCCGGATGCTCCTGACCAATCCAGCCGACTTCAGTGAAGTCAGCAGTGTGTGGAGGTGCTTGCGAGACAGGCCCTGCCGTTCGGCGATGGCGCTCATCAGGAGCGGCCCTTCGCCGAAGCCCCGGGCCAGTTCATACATGGCCCGCAGCCCGTATCGTCCTTTCGTAGAGATCCTCATTGCCTCCTCCACAATTGTCTAGTACAATAATAGACTATTGCCCGGTTACCATTGAGTCAACCGGTTTTCGGAGTATTTCTACATGCACATTTATCTCGACAACAACGCGACGACCAAGCCGCTCGATGGCGTTGTCGAGGCGATGCTCCCGTTTCTCGGGTCCGAGTACGCCAATCCGTCGAGTGTGCACCGCTTCGGCCAGCGCGTTCGACACAAGGTCGAGCGCGCCCGGGAGCAGGTCGCCCGACTGATTAACGCCGAGCCAAGAGAGATCGTCTTTACCAGTGGCGGCACCGAGAGCCTCAACCTGGCCATCCGCGGCGTGCTGGCGGCCGAACCGGCCCGGCGGCACGTGATCACGTCCGCCGTCGAGCACAGCGCCGTCCATCGGCTCGCCACTCAGCTTGTCCGGGAAGGGTACCGGGTCGACCGGATCGGTGTGGATCGTCAGGGTCGGCTGGACTACGACGAACTCGAGGATCGGGTCACTCCAGACACCGCCCTGATCTCGATCATGCACGCCAACAACGAGACCGGCGTGCTGTTTGACGTGCTGCGAATCTGCGAGATTGCCGCGCGACACGGCGTCCGCGTTCACGTGGACGCGGTTCAGTCGGTCGG
This sequence comes from Phycisphaerae bacterium, assembly GCA_049644045.1. Classification (GTDB taxonomy): domain Bacteria; phylum Planctomycetota; class Phycisphaerae; order UBA1845; family UBA1845. Next base: position 4,542 of record JBARRC010000704.1, on the reverse strand, counting down.
TAAGGTGCCGGTCGATGTGAAGGAGCTGCCCGTGCACCTGTTGAGCCTGTCGGCGCACAAGATGCACGGGCCGAAAGGCATCGGCGCGCTGTACGTTCGCAGGCGGACTCGGCTCGTGCCACTGACCATCGGCGGCCGGCAGGAGCGCGATCTCCGCCCCGGGACGGAGAACGTCACGGCAATAGTCGGTTTCGGCGTGGCAGCGGAGGAAGCGGCCTATCTTCCGGCGGGGAGAATCGAAGCGATCCGGCAACTTCGTGATGACTTCGAATCGCGCGTTCTCGAGGCGATTCCGATTGCCCACGTAATTGGCGTGGAAGCGGATCGCCTGTGTAATACGAGCAACATCGGCTTCGAGAGGCTGCAGGCGGAGGCAATCCTGATCCTTCTTAGCGAGCGCGGCGTATCCGCATCGGCAGGTGCCGCCTGCAGCAGCGGATCGCTCGAGCCCTCCCATGTGCTTGCGGGGATGGGTGTCGATCCGCACGTCGCTCATGGGGCGATCCGCTTCAGTCTGTCGCGTTTTACAACAGTTGCCGAGATCGATCGGACGATTGAGATTCTGAGTGAAGTGGTTGACCGGTTGTCTGCGACGATGCCGAGGCATTCTTGAGGTGTTGCCAGCCTTTGGGAGCCGATCATAACCTGAAGGGTGGAGGCTACCCTGGGGGTCTCTGGAAAGGATGGTTGGAATCGTGCGGGCGTGTCACGGTGCAGTGGAAAACCATGTGGGGACCCCACGGCGCCTTCGGCCTCTGGCCGTGGGGGTCGCGATACCGCTCATTCTCACGATCACGCCGGGGTGTTCGACGAACGGGTCGGTAGGCAAGGAGGTCTCACAAGCCGTCAGGAGTTGGCACAGGCCAGGAGTGTGGCGCGCCCAGGGAGTAGCCGGTGAGCATTCAGACGTCCCGGTCGTCAGATCGCCGGCCGGGGTAGGCACGCACGAAGAGGGCGACAGCGAGGGGAAGGGACATCCTTCGTCGTCTCAGATGCAGGCGTACGTGCGCGAAGCCGTGGAACGGAGCCCCGCCGTGCTGGCCGCAACGGCGGATGCCCAAGCGAAGCTCGCACGCGTTACGCAGGCGACTGCCCTTCCCGATCCGATCCTGCGATTGGCTGTTCGTCCGGAGCCGATCCAGACGGCAGCCGGCGATGTGCATTTCGTCCTCGGAGTCGGTCAGAAGATCCCGTTGCCAGCCAAACTCGACCGCGCCGGCCGGATCGCGACGGCTGAAGTGCGCATGGCGATCGAGCGGCTCAACGCCGCACGGCTGCAGGTGATAGCGGACGTGGAGCAGGCGTACTACCGGATCAGCCTGACCGATCGATCCATCGAGTTGACGCGCGCTCACCGAGTGTCGCTCGAGAACCTGGAGCAAGTGGTCGCGACGCAGTACCGCGTCGGCAAAGCCGAGCAGCATGATCTCTTGCGGGTCCAAACGGAGATCGCCAAGCTCCGCGACAACGAAAGCCGTCTCGCCCACCGACGAACGTCAGCCGCCGCCGCGCTGAACCAACTCCTGAACTATCCACCCACACGCGAGTTCCCCGCGACCGAGCCGGTTCATGTGCAGACGTTCGACGCCGACGTGGAGCAGCTCATCGCACTGGCCGTCGAGCACAACCCGGATCTGGCAATCCTCATCCACCAAGCCGAGCGCGACCACGAGGGGGTCGAGCTGGCTAATCTCGGTTACTGGCCCGATGTAACGATCGGGGCCGAGTGGACGTATATCGAACCACGTGATGCCTTTGAACCGCCCAATACCCCAAGAGCGACCGTCAATCGGATGAGCGAGACCGGTACCGACAGTTGGGCATTGATGCTTCAGTTCAACGTGCCGATCTGGTTCGATCGCATCGAGGCGGTCAAGCAAGAGGCGCGAAGCCGATTACTGAGGACACAGCACCAGAAGCGAGCCGCGCTCAACCAGGTCACGTTTCAAGTCTTCAACGCATGGACGCGCGTCCAAACCCAGCAAGACACGATCGATGTGCTGGAGTCCACGTTGATTCCCCAGGCCAGACAGACCTATGAGGTCTCGTTGGCCGCCTACCAGGCCGGCAGGAGCGATTTCCTCGCCGTGATCGACAACTGGCGGCGACTGCTCGATTTCGAGTTGATGCTGCACCGTGAGGTAGCCGAGTTCGAAACGGCGTTCTCGCAGCTGCAACGCGAGGTGGGTCTGCAACTGGTCCGAGACGAGATCACCTCTAAGACACAAGGACAAGGGGAGCAACCATGAGCGACGCCGGTCCCGATAATCGTGCCGCTGACGTTCGAGGCATTCTAGTTCGATGGTGCATGGTGCTGGTTGCCGTGGCCATGCTTGCGGCATGGTCGACGTGGCGGATGCAGCAGGTCGCGTCGAAGCTGTCGGATATGTCGCCAAGAGTAGCAGCACACACGACCGCCAGTGAGGAAATCGAATACTGGACCTGCTCGATGCATCCGGATGTGCGCCAATCCAAGCCCGGAGATTGTCCGCAGTGCGGGATGGACCTGATCGCCAAGTACGTCGGCAGTGATGAACTTGGCGTCAAGCCCCCCGAGTCGAGGCTGTCCGAGGCCGTCGCGGCCGGCAAGGCGAAGCCCAAGCGTTGGTACATGTGCACGATGCCGGAGTGCGGCGATCAAGGAAGTGATGATTCGAACAGTCGATGTCCGGTTTGTGGCATGAAGCGCGAACCGGTGATGATGGGCATGTCCGCCAATGCGGGGGAAGCCGAGATCGCACTTGGTGAGCGCGCTCGTCGGCTCGCCGAGCTCGCCACCGAACCTGTTGCGCGGCGGCACCTCAGGAAGCGCATCCGAACTGTCGGCAAAGTCACGTATGACGAGACCCGCCTTAGGATGGTTAGTGCCTGGACCAGCGGTCGAATCGACAGGCTCTTTGCGGATTTCACGGGTATGGTCGTCAGCAGTGGTGACCATCTCGTCGAGATTTACAGCCCCGAGCTGATCTCGGCCCAGGAAGAGCTGCTGCAGGCGGTTCGATCCCTCGATGCCGTCCGTAACGACTCCACGGGGTCATCGCGCCGCCTTTCCGAGGAACTGGTCGTTTCCGCACAGCGGAAGCTCGAGCTTCTGGGTGTGACCGCAGCGCAGATCGACAAACTCAAACGCACCGGCAAAGTGACAAGCCATCTGGTCATTCACACCCCGCTGGACGGGACGATCGTTCGCAAGTGGGCGATGGAGGGGAAATACGTCAAGACCGGCGATCCGCTCTACCAGATCGCCGACCTCACGAAGGTCTGGCTGCTCCTTGATCTCTACGAGGCGGATCTACCCTGGATCGCGCCGTTCCAAGAGGTAAGCGTGACGGCACAGTCATTGCCGGGAGAGACGTTCCGCGGCAAGATTGTGTTTGTGGATCCCGTGGTGGATCCAGCGACTCGTACGATCAAGGTTCGGGTCAATGTGGATCACCCCGACCGGCGGCTCAAGCCCGAGATGTATGTCACGGCCCAGATCGATGTCGCGGTCGGCGCGGGTGGTCACGCCGCTACCCCCACGGCTCGCGGCGCGTTCGCCTGCCCGATGCACACGTGGGAAACCGCCGACACATTGACCATCTGCCCGATCTGCGAGATGGATATGGTGCCCGTCGAATCACTTCCCGGGCACACGGAACCGCGAGCGGCAGAGGCCGTACTGAGTGTGCCGACCGAGGCGGTGATGCGGACCGGTCAGCGATCGCTCGTTTATGTCGAGACGGACGCCGGCGTCTACCGCGGTGTGGAAATCAAGATCGGTCCAGTGGCCCAGGATGAAACCGGACGCCGGTTCTATCCAGTCCTCGAGGGCCTAGAAGAGGGACAGAAGGTCGTCACTCGCGGGAACTTCGTGATCGACAGCCAGATGCAGCTTGCGGGTAAGCCCAGCCTGTTCAACGCCCGGGGGCTCGGAACTCAAGCGATGCACCGTCACGGCGACTGAGCCGGGAAACGGGACGGTGGCAAGATGCTTCGGCGGATGTTAGAATCGGCCAACGCAAAGAGCGAAGAAGGGGTCCTGGAGCGAAGGTGCTCGCGCGACAATCAGGGCGTGGACAGCGCGGCAAGTTGGTGCAACGCCAGAGACAAGGAGTCGTGCTTATGAAGGAGCTGACCGTATCGGCTCTGTGCGAGGGAGCGAGAGCCTTCGCCGAGAGGGAATCAGCCTACGATGAACCTACCATTTACGGTGTCACCGATGGGAAAGCGGTAGGAACTTATTTTGAGCACAAGTTCCAGACATATCTGCGGCGCAAATACGCTTACATCGAGGGAAGCAGCGCCAAGGGAATTGACTTTCCGGAACTCGACGTAGACATGAAGGTGACGAGCGTGAAGCAGCCCCAATCCTCGTGCCCGTTTCAGTCGGCTCGCCAGAAAGTCTTCGGTCTCGGATACTCCCTCCTGGTTTTCGTCTATGAAAAGACGGACAACGAACAGACGCGCACAGGGAAGCTGAACATCCTTCATGTCATTTTTGTGAAAGAGCATCGAACGGGGGATTTTCAGACAACGACGGGGATACGCCAAATCCTCGAG
>JBARRC010000703.1:0-2574 GCA_049644045.1 Phycisphaerae bacterium | reverse complement strand
GCCATATACGCTGAACTCATCGCCTGATCTCCTTGCGCCCCACAAGCCGTTGTCCCCGGCGTACTTTGCTGCCGCAGGCATCAAGCCATCTCGTGCGGACTTCCTGCTCAAGCTCGTCCGAATCCATCCCGGACATCGGTACGGATATCTTCCCGCCGGCGCGATGTAGATGCCCGCCAAAGTGCCCTAATCCGCGCAGGACAGGATTCAGTAGGGTTAGCGCGGTGTGCTGATCGCCTTTTGATCTTGCCGAGAAGAGGAAGTCATCGCCAATCCTGGCCCCACAAAGGACGTACTTAAGGCCATCGCACCGGATGAGAAGGTCAGCCATTTCCCCAACGATCTCCGGAGCCGTGATACGGGGCAGGAAACACACCGCCGAGTCCGCGTAGACCAGAACGCTGTCCAGGCCGAGCAGCAATTCCTCGTAGTAATACCTAGGAAGCGGAGGATTTTCGATCTCGGAGAGGACGCCATACTCCACGAATCCGGAAAGCCACCGCAAGGCGGTATGATCCACTCGGGACAGCGCCTTGCGGGCGCCGATCATCTCCGTACGAATGGCATACAGAAGGGCAGTAGCGACAGCAGGAGGAGGCTCGATCCGTTGTTCGCGCATGTATTCCGTCGCGATACTCGCCGAAGCCGTAACCTTCGGTCGCAGGTCGCGGAACGGAATTCGAAAGCCGTCGCTCTTTGATTCATGATGATCGATGACGGCAACCGGCGCCCTCTCCCCGCCGAGCAGATGATTGATCGAAGCCGGTGAACAATCAACCAGCACGGTTGCCGTACGCGCATCGGGGCTGATCTCCTCGACAAGCTCGATTGGTGGCTGAAGTAATTTGAGGAGCTGGACGTTCTCGGCCCGGAGGATAGGTCCGCGCCCCAGCAGGTGTACGGGTTTATGCAGCCGATGGTCCACGAGCAGAAGAAGGGCCCAGCCCGTGGCGATGGCATCCGGATCGGGATTGTTGTGCATAATGACCATCGTCTCGTCGTACTCATCGAGGACGCTCAGCAGACGATCGGAACGTTTCCGTTTCTGGCTTGCCATCACTACCACCTTGGCTCCACAAGATCGATGCTATCCGCACCTCGGCTACGCACAACTGACCTGGACGAGCGCCCGAAGCATCGCTATTGCCCGTCCGGCGGTAAAACGCCTCCCTCGGCGCTTTCACTTATGATGTCCAATTTCACATTTACCTCCGTAGGCTGATCGCTCTCTAGCCGCATGTGCTGCGGCACGACCAGCTTGGCTTTGAGCTCCGAGGCAGCAGTGAGTCGGCTGAGATCGATCGTCTCCGTGTAGATCTTCGTCGTTGACGACTTGTACGAACGCCAGATGAGCACCTGCGCCGTATCAGGTGCCACCTTGATTTCGCCTTGCCTCAACTCCCGTGGGAGGCGTCCCTCGGTCCGTGGCTCGACTCCCACACGCGCTCGAATCCAGGTGTGGACTCCGAATTCTACAATCCGAGGTGCAGACCGAAACAGCGCCAAATTCGATGGGAGCTTGACATGCGACTCGTCGATGACGATCTGCTGTGGTCCCTCCTGGACGTTATTTAGGTCAAGGGACACCTTGAGTGTGCTGGGCGCCAGCAAGTTGAAGGCGCGCTCAAAGCCGGCTAGTGTAATCCGGGCCTCCGTTGGGGCGGAATCGTCGATGTCCATAGTGTCCGGCAGGTTGCGGTATTCAACGGGTACGACAAACGTCTTCTGAACGGTTTCGGCATCGAAGCTGATGAGAAGCCAGGCGACGCAGGCCACAAGAACAGCTGCTAGCTTTAGTCCAATATTCTCGACAGGTAACCGCCGCCGACCATCCGTAGCTTCACGAGGCCGCACACGTCGTGTAAGACGATCCAGGCGCTTCTTGAGTTCCACGGGTGAATCGACCTTCCTGAGTTTCCCGCCCTCTGCGACGCTGACTTCCCCGCGTTCTTCGGACACAACGACAACCATCGCATCGCAACGTTCGGACAGGCCCACCGCCGCGCTGTGTCGCGTTCCTCGGCTACCTATCTCCCGACTGTTCTCGGATAACGGCAGGTGTGCTGCAAACTCAGAAATTCGGTCCTGGTCTATAATTACTGCACCATCATGGCCCATGGAGTGCGGGTCGAAGATGCTGTCAAGCAGCGCCTTGCTGATTCGTGCATCGACAGCAACGCTACCACGCACGTGGTGATCGAGGGCTTCCGTACCTCGAACGGCAATGAGGGCTCCAATCTTCTTTTTCGCCAAATCGAACGCGATCTCCACTAGGATGTCCAGATTCTCATCCACTGCTGGAGTGCGGGAACGGGGAAGATTTCCCAGCAAAGCGAGGCGCGCAAAGGACCTGCGAAGATCCTGCTGGAACACCACAATCGCGGCGATCGCGGCGAAGGCAAGGCCCGCCTGGAATATGGCGGCAGTCATGTAGAGATCAAACGCCCGCGCCCGGCTGTCCTTGCGATCTGCGATCTGATACGCTGCCTTCATGGCGGCTCCTTTCAAAAAGAATTCACAATCCTGCCCGGCTACATACCGGTAGGATCGAGCCGCCATACTTCTTTTCAACCT
>JBARRC010000702.1:0-2447 GCA_049644045.1 Phycisphaerae bacterium | reverse complement strand
CCGAGCAGCTTCGCCTGAAGTTCCGAGAAAATCTCCATACCCCAAGATCATACGCGCTCCGGCTTATCTCTGCAACCCTTATTTGTTTACGCCACCTAATCATCGAAGTGCCTGCCACGCGATCGCCGGCGGCTTGGCGTATGGCCTGGACGAGTTCGTCACATCGATCGTGGCCGAGTTGCTTGCGAAGCGACGCGCAGGTTAGCTCGATCCGATCCTTCTTGGTGCCGAAGGCCGGGGCGAGGAAGCAGATGCCCACCTCCCGGTCACCCACGGCTCCCCGTAGGCCTACTCCCCCCGCGCCCCATTTGAGACTGCCTCCCGCCTTTATCCACGCCTCGAGCAAGTCGCGGAAGTAGGCCCCATTGGATGCGTCGCTCTCGGCGTAGAATTGCTTCTCATCCATTGTACCGACGCGACATTTCTTGGCAGGATCATAGTGTGATCCCATGATTCGCCTTTCATTCTTCGCTGCGGTAATCCGTCGACTTTTCGCGCCGGCCCGCGTAGGTCCCCGCGTTCGCCTGTCGGCACCGATTCCGTGATTCGCATTCTAGCGGACGGGCCGCCGGTTGCCGATAGTGGTGCCCGGAGCAACTCGCGCCTCGATCACCAGCATGTTATCGAAGCCAAGCGGGACAAGTTCAAGGCCGGAGGCGTTCCAACGACCACCGGCCTGCCCCGTCAAGCGCCGTGAACCACTGCCATCCGCCCACAAAGCGCTTCGTTGGCGGCCCCTTTACGGCGCCCGCTACAACACGCTTGCCAAACGTGTTGAGCTTGAACTGGCGCAGTGCGTCGGGATCCGCGTCGTTGATCGCATGGGCTGGCCAGGCGCTTGATTGCAGGGCACCGCAACGAAGACGCGGCGCCTAGTGAGCCGCGATGCACGAGCGGCTCCGTCAGCTTTTCAGCGACCGCCAAAACCCGAAGATTGTGCCCTACGGTTCATGGATCCAGGCGCATTGCCCCACTCCAGGGACCTCGGTGGCCCCGGATGCGCGTTGGTGAGCCAAGGCCGACCGCGGCCCCGACCACCGCATCATGACGACGAGGAGTCTCCCGGTCCGACGCGCCCGGGAAGAGCGGGCGGCTCGTAGCGCTCGTAGTAGCCGAGGAGCCGGCCGTCGGTGGCGCGCACCGCGCGCATGAAGATGCGGTGTTCTTCGTTGTCAGTGATCAGGCGTTCCTCTTCGCCGGCCTGAATCGCGTCGACGATCTCGAGGATTTGCCGCCGGGAATCTGCGTTGTGACAGTCGAACACGGAGCGCCCGAGCAGCGCTGGCCCTTCCTCGTAGTGGGCGATGGCCGTCTTGTTCATGTAACGGATGACGTGGTCCAGGTCGACAAGGACCACGGGATCTTTGATGCTGTCCAGCAATGCGGCCATCAACGAACGGTCAATCATGATTCCGCCAACTAATATGAACGCCGCGCCCGGGTGCGCCGGGCGTGCGGCTGGCTAGTATAAGGTCCTACATTGGCTCCCTCCATGGACGCGATGCTACTCCCGATAATCCTCCACTTCTGTGTGCAGCGTTCTAGGGTGTTTCATCCCCGCGTTTCGCCAGGCGTCTTTTCAGCAACAACGCTGGATCGTGCGATGCATACCCACCGGAAGCGCGTTACAATGAGACTCGCGGGTCGCGAACAGTGCGCGTCTCGGCTTGCAGCCTGTGTCAGTAGGCCGCGTAAGCATGACCACGCAGGTGTGGACTACGGCGCCCGGCACCCAGCGAAACGGGCTCTCAGCCCTCATCACGCGAGCTTGGAGTCAGCCTATGAGTAGTGGGGACCAGAGTGAGTACCTGCTGGGAACACATGCAGAGGAGCTGGAACGGCTGGGTTTTCAGCACCGTGTATGGGCAAGGGAGGCATTCGACCTATGGGAGCGGGCAGGCTTTAACCCCCGGGGATAGGCTGCCGGATCTGGGATGCGGGCCAGGCTACGCGACGTTCGACCTGGCAAGCCTTGTCGGACCCGAAGGCCAGGTCATAGCCGTCGATCATGTAGTCGCCGTAGATTTCATCACCGTCGTAGTCGGACCAGGTCTCGGACACCGCCGTGATGAAGCCATTCTCCAGGTCGTCCGGGTCGAGCTCCCGGTTCAAATAGCGCTGACGAGCACCGTCGTACCGGAACTCGCGGGCATAGGTGATGTCGTGCTCCTGCCCGTAGTCCCAGGTCTCGCCGACGACGTACGTGACTGCCCGGCCATTCATGGCATACGTAAACCGCGTAAGCGAGGAATGCGGCTCGCCCGGCTCCGGGTTTTCCTTTACCGTGAAGACCTCCGTCACGTTGCCGTCACTATTATAGTAGTACCACGTCGTTGAGAGCAATGTGGCCGCGGAGGGTGCGCGGGCGTGTGGCACGGTCTGGCGCAGCCAGGCCGTGGTATCTTTCGGGGCGTCTTTCATCGGTCCCCACGGCCCAGCAAAGCTGA
>JBARRC010000701.1:0-1946 GCA_049644045.1 Phycisphaerae bacterium | reverse complement strand
GTCATACACCACGTGAGCGTCTGGGCAAGTTGACCGCCATTCTGGCAAACGGGATTCATCGGTCACGCACAATTGCTCCGGCTCCGCCGGAATGCCGCCAGATTCCGGGGCAATACTCGCCAACCGCCCTTGATCTGGGGGCGAGGTTCGACCCCTATACGATCGTGGAGTCGCGTGCTACCCAACCAGCAGGCCTTCGAACGCCGTGCGAAGCCCTTTCAAACGAAGCTCAAGGCAGGCTTCGGGAACTGATGGAGTCGCTCGACCCGCTTGGCAAGCTGGCCGCCCGGGCGCGGATATCAGGCCGGAGACCGGAGACCGGAGGCCGCAGACTGGAGACCGGAGAGCGGAGAGCTCCGGTCAAGAACGATGGTCGGCCCGGGCGCCGAGACGAGCCGGCGGCGAACATCTACATCATCGCCGGACGACCGGCCGGGCGCGGAGCGCACGTCGGCGTAGGCCCGGGAGGGTACGCCCATGCGATCCGCGCCCGACGACCCACCTGGCCGTATTCAGGCCCCGGTCCGAACAGACGCCCGAGCTTGAGGCCATGAGATTCGCGGCGATAATACGAAATCGGTCGATCGTGATGATGCGTGATGCAAGGGCCGTAAGCGGCTCGGCTTGCCAAGCGAGCGAGATTTCTCGGGAAACCAAGCAATGGAACCGGATGTTTCACCATCGCAAGTCTTTGTGGAAGCAGGGGCGAGGATTCTGTCGTCGTCCGGAGGCGTTCAAGATGGGCTGAACCAAGCGTTGAACCAGCACCTTCCTTGGCCATTTCGGGCGGCCACGGCGTCCGTTAGAGACATAGATGGTGGAGAATCGGAAGTCTTCGGTACCGTGATAAGTGCGGGCGGTTTGGACAGCGATTCTGTCGGGGGGACTGCCGCGGTCAGCTCGGACAACGCCGCATGCGTGATCGATGTGAACGAGAGCCTAGATGCTAAGTCGCTGTGCGCTGCGTATGGTCGCATTGCCTCGGCGAAACGGCCGAAAAAGACAGCGGCAAAGGATCTTCCGGGCGTGGTCATGACGACGGTGACCCTGGGCATCGTCCTGGCTCGCGAAGCAACTCTGCCGATGGAGCAACTGGCTGAGGAGCTTGATCGCCTGAACCGGACGCATCCTGATCGTGAGTGGACAGACATGGTCGTCGTGCTCTCGAAAGGAATAATCAACTACGCTGTTCAGTTCCCCGGAGAAGGGGTCACGGGCGATTTCCTGCCACCAGTCGCGGGAGCGCTGGAGCGATACTCTCCGCCCATTTACGTCGTGATCGTCGTGAAACCCACTGGGCGGTTCAGTTTCAACAAAATGTGCTTCTTCGTTCTGGGGCATCTCGCTATTTTCTCGCCCGGCGCCAAGTTTCCTCGCTTACCGGAGATCTTGGAGGGTGTCCCTCAGGATGCGATCGCGATCACGGGCTACCAGTACAATCTGAACGGCCAACTGAGGCCGGTGCCGAGGGAGTATTACAATGACCGCTATATCCCGCCTCGGCCGTTATTAATTGAGGACGCTGCAGGGAACCTGCTGTGCACCCTGCAGTTTCTTCCTTGGCAAGACGGTGGCGTGATTCTGTTGAATGGGAAACCGCTGCTGATGCCCTTTTTGGCTTTCCTTGGAAAGGGAGCGCTGGAGCGTGGAGGAATAGAAAAGCGGTCGGAAGGCGAGATTTCCTATGTCCTGCCCATTGGTGAGGCGGACTTCCGCCGGATGCTCGATGGCATTCAGAAGCGGTCGAATATGAAGGTGCGGGCGGACCCGTCGAGTTTTGTGCTCCAAAAGTGGATGGACGAAGGAACTCAGACGCCCCTGATTGCTCGCCTCTACGTAGGCATCTTTCGCCTTCGGGATGTGGTTTTTCCGAATCATGGGGACCGGGACGTATTCGATAAGGCATATGGACAGGTTCTAGAAGGTCTTGCGAGCCTACGTAGCGC
>JBARRC010000700.1:0-13188 GCA_049644045.1 Phycisphaerae bacterium | reverse complement strand
TCCACAGGCTGACCGAACCCGGGGAGCGAACCTGCCCGCTGGACCGAGACTCCCTTCTCGGTCCTCTGGCAGGTGCCGAGACAGGATTCTCGGCACAGCGTATTCCTTGACACGGTTAAGGTTGTGGCGCAGGTGCCCTGATCAACGTCTCAGCCTCCTCTCGGAGGCGAAACAACACGTCGGCCCGCTCAAACCAGAGAATGCCGTCGGGGGCTTCCGCCACGTAATCATTTTCCTCCTTGAGGTTTCCCGGCCAATCCTCAAGGGCTTGGTTCAGGGCTTCCTGGGCCTGCTCCTGGTGTTTGAGGTTGGCTTCAGCGATCGCGCGGATGAGGTGATTGATTGCCGGCATGTCGCCGGCTTCGATGGCCTGCTTCGCCTGTTCAATCGCGTCGGTGTATCGGGCATTACGCAGGTAGGCCAATGCGAGTGTGCGCGTAGCACGCCTGCCGAACTGGGGTCCCCGGGTTTGTACATACCTGTCGGCGAACTTGGCGTCGTCGAGCGCCTTCTCGAAATCAACGTAGCCGTCAAGTTCAAGCCTCAGGCGCGCTCGGATCAGCGACGACCAGGGATCCGCAGTGGAAAACGTGAACGCCGTGGCGATGCTCTCCGCCGCCTCCCGGCGTCCATGAAACAACCCGAGCGATGCCAGGCTCTGCCACGACGTTTGCGGGAGGTACTCTTGTTGCAGGGTCGTCGCCTTCCGCAACCGCACTTCAGCCTGTTGCAGGTCACGGGACAGCGCATAGGCGACGCCGCAATTCTCCCACGCGGCTGCGTTCTTCGGATTCAGTTCGATTGACTTTTCATAGGCGGCGATGGCCTCGGAATACTGACCGGATTTCTTGTGCAGCACGCCCTTGGTATTCAGTGCGTCCGGATCGTCGGGTTTAGTCTCCAGAGCCCTCGTGCACAATGCGATTGCCTCTGTGAGCAGGGTACTGTCGGAATCGGAGGACGCGTTGTATTGACCTTTTTTCATGATGGCGTAGTTGAGCAGCGCTTCAAAACTGTTGGGATCGAGTTTCAAGGCCTCCTCATACCTCTTGGTGGCCTCCGCCCAGTTCTTCACTTTGGCGTCCGGGTTAGTCAGTATGTCCGCCTGGTGTATCAGTGACTCGACCTCGTTCGCCACGCGTTGCCGGTTTACATGGTTTAGCACGGGGATGGCGACCATCAGGAACGTACTGGCCACTACGGCGATGACACCGGCCTTGTGCCGCCGGACGAACTTGACCGTTCGAGCGATCGGCCCGGGGCGCTTGGCAACGATCGGCAAGTCATGGGTGTAACGGCGAAGATCCTCGGCGAAGGCACGCGCGGTGGCATAGCGTGCGTCGGGCGATTTCTCGAGCGCCTTTGAGCAGATCGTTTCCAGCTCGTGCGGAACACTGGCGGCGATCTTGCGCGGACGCGCCGGATCGCGCGTGATGATTGCGCTGAGAACCTGCCTGTCATCGTTACCGGGGAAGGCCGGCTGAAAACAAAGCAGCTCGTACATCGTCGCCCCGAGCGAGTAAATGTCGGTCCGGTGGTCGACCGGGATTCGTCTGGCCATGGCCTGCTCGGGGCTCAAATAACGGACCGTTCCGAGAAGCGAACCGGTCAACGTCACCGATTCCTCCTCGACGCTTTTCGCCAAACCGAAGTCCGCGACCATGATCCGGCCGTCGACCGACAGGATCAGATTGGCCGGCTTGATGTCACGGTGGATGATCCCTTGACCGTGCGCATAGTGGAGCGCGTCAGCGGCGTCGGCCATCCAGCGGGCGACCTGACGGTAGTAGAGACGTCCACGGCCTCCCGACGAAGCGGCGCTCATGGTCAGCGGCTCATCGACGGAGAGGCTGGAAGGAATGCTTGCGAAGGGAGGCGTCCCCGCCCCGGATGTAGTGGAGATCAGCAGTTCCGCCAGGCGAGCGGGTGACGCAGTCGCGGCATCCTGCTCGGCGAAGCGCTGGATGACGACGTTGAGCGGTTGCCCGGCGATCAACTCCATCGCGTAGTAGTACGCGTCGTGCGATTCACCGAAGTCGTAGATAGGGACGATGTTGGTGTGATGCAGTCGGGCAGCCGCCGTCGCTTCACGCTTGAACCTCGATACGGCGGAGGGACTCGCGGCCCCGACCATCGCCGGCAACACCTTCAACGCCACCGTCCGGTTGAGCTTGGTCTGCACCGCTCGATAGACGAGGCCCATGCCGCCCTGACCGATCACCCCGGTGATTCGATAGCCCTCGATTTCGGGCGTGATCGCGGCGGCTTTGCGCTCGGGTGAAGATCGGGAGATGGATCGCTCATCGCGGGAGCCCGAGCGGTTCAGTAGGACCGACCGGGCATCTGCGAGGAAGTCTTGATCTTGCTGGAAATGCTCGTACGCCACCCGGCAGGCGTCGCAGGTGTCAAGATGGGCACGAAACGCCGCCGCCGCCGCCGCATCAAGAAGACCGCCGTCGTAACGCTCGAAGTCTGCGAGTGTAAGACAGGTCGACACGCCAACGTCACCCCGGTTCTCGGTCCAGCGACCCTTTCTCGTACAAAGATTCGAGGTCGGTGACCATTCTATGCCAATCGAACATCGCCGCGCAGTGAGCCCGGCCCAGCCGCCCGAGTGTGCGACGCAGCCCTGCGTCCCGGGCGAGTGTGACGATCGCTTGGGCGAGGCGCTCGGTGTCGCCGAACGGCACGAGAATCCCCGTTTCGTTGGGGATCACAACCTCGGGCGCGCCGTCATTGTCGAAGCTGATGGCTGGGACCTCGGTCAGCAATCCCTGCACGACGACACGCGGCAACCCTTCCCAACGCGACGCGTGAAGCACGATGTCGAAGCCGTTGATGTAAGATGCCACCTTGTCCGGGTCGATCAACCCGACCATGTGTACCCGATCGCGCAGGCCAATCGCCTTAAGACGCCGTTCGTAGCGGGCGCGATGGGCGCCGTCACCGATCCAAACGAATTTGAGCCTCGGCTCGGACGCCACCGCCGCCAGCATCGCCGAAATGATTTCCTCGTACCCCTTGTTCTCGAAGAGGCGGGCCATCGTCCCGACGACGATCTCGTCGGCTGCGATACCCCATTCCCGGCGATGCCGATCACGCAGCTCCGCACGAGGTGCGAAGCGATTCGTCTCGATGCCCGACCGGATGGTCGCGAAACGATCGCGCGGCGCGATCCCGGCTGCGACGGCCTGGTCGATCATCGCGTCCGCGACAGTCACCAGGGCGGTTGTGCACCGGGCCGCGCGCCGCTCGAGCCATCGGTAGAACATCCGCACGTGCGCCGGCTGCGTGCGGTTAAAACTCATCCCGTGGATGGTGTGAATGATGACGGGCACACCGGCGCGGGCAGCCGCCGATCGCCCGAGGATGCCGGCCTTGCTGCTGTGGGTGTGCACGACATCAGGCCGAAGACGTTCGAAGAGACGCTTCAGCCGGCGATGGGCGGCCCAATCGCTTATGGGACGCACCGCGCGACGCAGCGGCTTGACGGTGATCAACTCGCACCCGGCGCCGGAAGCCTGATCCCATAGCGATCCCTCCGGCCCGGTTTCGGGTCCGGCGATCAGTGTCACCCGGTGGCCCCGCTCCACAAGCCCGCGGCACGTCAGAATGGTGTTCTCCTGGGCACCGCCGATGATGAGCCGAGTGATAACGTGGCAGATGTTCATGCGGACACGCCGTCGCCTGGGTGCCACTGTGTGACATGGGCTGTGTCGCCCTCCCCGGTGCGCGTCGGGAGGGTGAGCAGATGGGGCGGATACCGAACCCACTGCATGCACAGGCCGCGCGCCGGTGTGGTCGGACCGGCCTTCGTCCGGTCGCGGCTCTCGAGAATCTCGGCGACGCGGTCGGGCTCCCACTGCCCGCGCCCGACGTTCACCAGCGTTCCGACCATTCTGCGCACCTGCTTGTAGAGGAAACCCGTTCCTTCGATGTCAATACGGATCTCATCCATGTGACGTTCGACATCGCATCGCAGGACCGTACGAACCGTCGACAGACGCTCGGTGCCCGTGGCAGCCACCGCCGTGAAGTCCCTCTCGCCGAGAAAGTGCCGCGCCGCCGCGCGCATTCGGTCCACGTCGAGCGGCTGCCAGAAGTGGTACGTGTAGAGATGCACCTGGTGCTCGACGGGGCGCCCGCGGGCGTTGTAGATCCGGTACCGATAGAGTTTGCTGATCGCACTTCGCCTGGCGCCAAAATCGGGGTGCACCTCGCGCAGCGCCGCGATCGATACGTCCTTGGGCAGCCGCGAGCCGATCGCGTGCCTCATCCGGTCCGGTTCCAGCTCACAGGTGGTAACGAAGCTGTTGACGTGCCCGGCCGCATGCACCCCCGTATCAGTGCGGCCGCTGCCGATCAGGTCAACCTGGTGCCGCACGACGCGCCGCACGGCCTGTTCAAGCACTTCCTGGACTGTCCGTACCCCCAGCTGACGCTGCCAGCCGTGAAACTCCGTCCCGTCATAAGCTACAAGCAGATAGATCGTGCGCCGCATCGGTGCGATCGTACGGCGCGACCCCATTGGTCACAAGTGCCCGTGCAGTTGACCGCGAAGGGTCCCCGCCTTACCTTTTGCGTCTGGGTGTTCGTCGGGATGTTTGACGGTCCCACAGGGATTCCGAAAGGATGGTGGTGGCATGCCTCGCGAGCTACACGGGCAACTGACGGCCGAGGGCCAGCGCTTCGCAATCGTTGTCAGCCGGTTCAACGAGTTCATCACGTCGAAGCTGCTGAGCGGTGCGATCGACGCGCTGAAGCGACACGGCGGTGACGAGGACGACATAACCTGCGTGTATGTTCCCGGCGCGTTTGAGCTGCCGTTTATGGCGAAAAAACTGGCGGAAGCCGGCGCGTACGACGCGGTGATCTGCCTCGGTTGCGTAATCCGGGGACAGACGCCTCATTTCGAGTACATAGCCGGGCAGGTGGCCAGAGGCATCGCCCAGGTTGGAATCGGGACGGGGGTACCGACCACGTTCGGCGTCATCACGGCTGACACGCTCGAGCAGGCGGTCGAGCGGGCGGGCTCGAAAGCGGGCAACAAGGGCGTGGACGCGGCCATTAGCGCCATCGAGCTGATCAATCTGCTCGAGCAGCTAAAAACTAGAGACTAGAAACTAGATGTCAGGCGATCGTCACCAAGCTCGGATCGTCGCCATGCAGGCGCTTTGTCAGTGGGACGTGCAACACGACGAATCGCCGGAAACGCTGCGCGGCTTCCTGTCCACCCAAGAGGTTCCGAAAAGCGTAGCCGACCATGCCACCGAACTAGTTAAGGGCTTTTGGGCTCAGCAACGGCGTATTGACGACGGAATCAAGGCGGCGGCTACGAAGTGGGATTTATCCCGGATTTCGCCTGTCGAACGCAACGTCATGCGTGTGGCGATCGTCGAGCTTCTCGGGGACGAGGTGCCCTTTAAGGTGGTTCTCAATGAAGCCATCGAGATCGGGCGTGCCTACGGCGGCCAGGACTCGCCGCGTTTCATCAATGGAGTATTGGACGCTGTTTTGAAAAGTCTGCAACAAGGACGAAAGGGCGGCGGTTGATGGGATTGTTGGATCGTTTCAAGAAAGGGCTCTCGCGCACTCGGCAGAAGATCACGACCGGCTTTCGGTCCGTGCTCAGGATCGGGAAGAAGATCGATGAGGATACCATCAGCCGGTTGGAAGATACGATGCTTACCTCCGATTTCGGTCCAGCCACGACCGACAAGCTGGTCGAAGTGGTTCGCTCCGGATGGAAGAGAGGGGAGATCGCCGAAGAACAGGAGATTGCGGAGCACCTCAAGCAACACATCATTGACATGTGGCCGGAGACGGACCGGCAAATCCACTTCGCCGATTCGGGACCGACCGTTATCCTTGTGACGGGCATCAACGGCTCGGGTAAGACCACGAGCGTCGCGAAGCTCGGGCATTATTTCACCGGTCAAGGCAAACGCGTCATCCTCGGCGCCTGCGATACCTTTCGCGCCGCCGCAGTGGCACAGCTTACCATCTGGTCCGAGCGCATCGGCGTGCAGATCGTCAAGCACGACCAGGGGGCGGATCCGGGGGCGGTCGCCTATGACGCGTGCGAGGCGGCGACGGCCCGCGACGCCGATGTGCTGCTCATCGACACGGCCGGTCGGCTGCACACGCAAGACTACCTCATGCGTGAGCTCGGCAAGATTCAACGAGTCGTGGAGAAGAAGATTCCCGGTGCGCCGCACGAGGTGTTGTTGGTGCTTGACGCCACGATCGGGCAGAACGCCGTCAATCAGGCACGGCAGTTTTCCGAGCACGTGTCAGTCAGCGGCATTTTCCTGGCGAAGCTGGACGGCAGCGCCAAGGGCGGCATCGTCGTCGGCATTCGTGATCAGCTTAATGTGCCCGTCAAGTTTGTCGGGCTCGGCGAGACACCGGAGGACATCGAACCGTTCGATCCAGCCGCGTTCATCGAGGCGATGTTTGCCGCCTGAGCGTCGATCCTAGGGGAGCATAAATCCATGTCCCTCAGCAGCTACGAACTGGAGCGTTTTGCGGATGACATCTACAAGGATCGTAGGATCACCGGTTCGGTCTATTGCGGAAACTGCGGCTACAACCTGCACACCTTGCCCTACATCTACACCTGCCCCGAGTGCGGGAGCCAGTACAACGCGCGGCCGCTTGCCATGCACGGTATTTTCGCACCGCACGAAATCGAGTTTCCGTTTCGTGACATCTTAGCCGCGCTGGTCTGCGCAGTGACTACGCTCGTCATTGGCTACCCGGCGCTGAAGTCGTTACAGGCGGTCCGTCTCGCGTTCGCGGTTGTTTTCGCTGGATTGACCATTTGGTTTGCCTGGTATGCAGACATCCGACTGGGACGTTACTTCAAGGCGGTCGCCATTGCCCGGCGCATCGCCGCGCAGGAGAAGGAAGAGGAGTAATCCGGATAAACTGCAAGCAATCCGCCTCAGCCGGTGGTTTTCTTGATGCGAACGCTTCCGTTGTGGGTGGTGACATCGAGATTGCCCTCACCGCTGCCGATCGTTCCCGTCAGCGTGCGGCGGGAGAGCTCAAAGTCGTCCAGCGGAGCGTCGCACTTGATTGCCCCGTTGTGCGTCCGGCATTCCAGGTTAGCGGAAGCGTTTTCGCCGACCACGACTTCCACACTACCGTTGTGCGTCGTGATGCTACCGTTGACGGCGGCGCATCGCGCAAGATCGGCTGAGATGCTGCCGTTGTGAGTCAGCAGTGTGACCTCGTCTCCCGTGTAAGCGGCGACGACCTTCCCGTTATGGGTTTCGGCATAGAGTTTCCCATTTGCCGACTCGACAGTGACCGGGCCGTTGTGCGTAACCAGCCTGACCTCACCGATGATGCCTTCAATATCAACCGAACCATTGTGCGTCTCGCCGTCAAACCGAAGGTCACCCGGCGCCTTGATCTCGAAGCTGACATGGGCTCCCCAGTTCGATCGCTTGATACCTTTCCATTTCCAACCGATGCGCTGCGTGCCGCTGCCCGCGGGCTTGACATATACCTCGAGCGATTCAAACGCCGCCTCGGCGTCAGCGTGCGTGCGTCCGCCGGCCTTCTTGGTGACCGTCACATAGGCCTCGGTGGTCCCTGCCGGCTGGGCGTCGAAGGTGATCGAACCGTTGTGGGTACGCACCTCCAAAGCCTTAAGGTCGGCGGTGTCGATCGGGATTTGCCCCGTCGTAGACTCGGTCCAGACGGAACTACCACCGAAGGGCCAACCCCCCATACCTATCACGATACAACCGGTGCTCGAAACTAGCAGCACACCAACAGCCGATAGACAAACAAGTCTTGCTCGAGTGGCCATAATCTTCTCCTCAGAGGTGAACGTAATCTCTTCCGCGGGCATTCCCACGCATGCCCATCCTGTTCAACCACTACGACCGTTATATTCGTGGAACGTTGGCGATTATTCCAGTTTCTTCGGCCGGATTCTTACAGAAACGGTTGACGTCGAATCGTGTGTCATCTTGTTGATTGTCACCAAAAGTTGTGGCAGGCTCGACCGCCTTCCCGTTCTGGTAGGAGATTTCTGCTGCACTCACACTCTGTCCTCTTAGATATCGTTTAAGTAACATATTATAGGACGGCTATTACAGTAAGACTGTAAGCACAAGCCAGCGAGCACGCTAGTCGATCATTGGTCAGTGTAAGAGAGGCATTGTGCAAGAATGTCCAATTCGCGCCTTGCTTTTAGCCTTGTCGAACTGGTGATTGTCGTCATCATCGTTGGCATTATCGCGGCAATTGCTGTGCCCCGTGTCAGCCGTGGCTCGCGAGGGGCGGCCGAGGCAGCATTGCGGGCGAGCCTTAGCAGCATGCGAAACGCCATCGATATGTACGCCGCCGAACACGGCGCTGCATGGCCGGCACCTGATAAGACAGAAGACACGTTCATCGACCAGTTGACGAAGAGAACCAATGCCGCAGGAGAAGTTGGGACAACAGCCGGCGAGCATATCTGCGGACCTTATCTGCGCAGCATCCCGCCGATACCTGTAGGTCCGAACGTTGGCGCTTCCGGAGTCGAATGCAAGAAAGACGACCCACGGAAGGTCTACGAAGACAAGACGGACGTTGGCTGGATTCACAACTACGAAACAGGCGACATCTTCGCCAACACGGATGACCTCGACGAACGCGGAGTGGGCTACGACACGTACTGAGCGATCATAGAGGAGGCGGTTCTGTGGGCGGTGAACGAACGGACGGACCTCAGTTATTAGCGCGGAAGATCCTCATCATTGATGATGATGAGGCTTACGGCCGCATTGTTGCCCTTCAACTCCGCGCGGCGGGATATAGATGCCGGACTGCCTTCACACACGCCGACGCAGTTCAACAGATCCAGGTGGACTACGAAATCGGTGTCATTCTGCTTGATTATTCGATGTACGGCAGGGACCCGGGTCCTGTAGTCGACCAGCTCACGAAGCTTCGACCGCACGTTTGTATCATCGGACACAGTACTGCAAACCGTTCTCGAGAATTCGCTGCCCTGGGCGTCCGGTATTTCTTTCGGAAGCCTTTGCAAGTGAACCGACTGACCCAGCTGCTCATGGGATTCCCGGTCCAGCAACTTTGACCCCTTGGAGCCCGTTGAGAAGACAGGTGGCGCGTGCTTTCCAAGCTGTCGATCACGATCGCCGCGTTCTCAGCAGGACCAGGAAGATCGGCACGCCTACGATCGCCGTCACGACCCCGATCGGCAAGGTCGCACTGCCGAGCTGCCGGTCCGTCACCCAACCTCCCAAACGCATGGTAAGCTGGGAAGCCCAGTCGCAGACGATCAGAAAACCTCCACCAACGACGGCTGACGTGGGCAGAAGAAGCCGACAGTCCGAGCCAAACAACAACGCAACCATGTGAGGCACGACCAGGCCCACGAACCCGATCGGGCCGCACTTCGCCACGACCGCCGCTATCGCCAACGTGCACACCAGCACGCAGAGACCTTGTAAGCGAACGACGTTGACCCCACGTGATGTGGCCAGCTCATCGCCCAGGCGATATTGATTGAGCGCCCGGGCGCCGAGGATCAGCACGACCCAAGCCGGTAACACCAGTGGCAACAGCGCCGCCCCCTGCAACGTCGTGATCGGATCGAGCGAGCCCATCATCCAACGGACCATCGAGAACGTTTCCCGCTCGTTGGAGACGGCCGTCACCAGCATCATCATCGCCGAGCAGAAAAGCCCCATCGTCACCCCGGCCAGCAGTAGCTCGTTCGACGTGAGCCTGCGCGAGCCGCGGGCGAGCACAAGGACAGCTCCGACCACGACAAGGGCTCCCACGAACGCGGACATCGCCAGGCTGGAGATGCCCAACATGGCCACGCCCCATCCGAGCCGGATCGCGATCAGGGCACCGAGCGATCCTCCGCTGGCGATGCCGAGCGTATAGGGTGTCGCCAATGGGTTGCGAAACAGAACCTGGAACGTGGCTCCACACAGCGCGAGCGTCACGCCAACCTGCAACGCAAGGAGCGTCCGCGGGAATCGCAGATCGAAGATGGTCCTCGCGACATCGACAAATGCAGCCCGCTCCTCCTCGGTGATTGCGCCGTCCGCGTCAAGGTCGGCGAATGGCCGCCCACCAAGCTCGTCCGCGGTGATCGTCAACCCGAGCTTCGCCCGCCAGGCATCCCACCAACCACACGACGCCGACTCCGTGCCGATACCGGGGCTTATCAGCACGAGCAGACAAAGGACCGCCAGGCAGCCGCCTAGCCGCGCAAGATAACGGCGAGGCGTCAACGTCGTCATGACTTTCTCCCGCGCGGGGTCTCAACGGGAACGACCCATCGGCGATCCGGATCGTGCGGCATTGTGAGTGTCGTCAGCTCGACACCATACACGGGGCCGAGCACCTCCGGCGTCAGGACCCGCGACGGCGGACCCATCGCAACCGCGTGCCCTTCACTTAACAGCAAAATGTGCGAGCAGAACTGGACCGCAAGGTTCACGTCATGGGTCACCACCACGACGGCCAGCCCATCGCGCGTCGCGCGGTCGTGCAGGATTTGAAAGATGGCCAACTGATGTTGAATATCCAGCGACGCGGTCGGCTCGTCGAGCAGTAGAAGCTGCGGCTCTTGAGCGATGGCGGCAGCCACGTGCACACGCTGGGCCTCGCCGCCGGAGAGCGTGGCGATAGGCCGGTCCGCGAAACGAAGCGTCTCGGTAACCTCCATCGCCCGATCGGCCATCCGGTAGTCCTCCGTGGACTCAAATAGCCCCAGCGAGCGATGCGGGAACCGACCCATCAGCACGATCTCGCGCACGAGTAAATCGAAATCGCCGGGGGGATGCTGAGGCAGGAACGCGACGCGGCGCGCCCGCTCCCTCCCGGACATTTCCGTCAGCGTGTTCCCGCCCAGGCTCACTCGGCCCGCGTGGGGTTTACACAGCCCGGCCATCAAACGTAGGAGGGTGCTCTTGCCGGCCCCGTTGGGACCGACGATCGCCCAGCATTCGCCGCGCTGGATCGTGAGTGTGATCGGGCCCAGGAAGTTCGGTCGCGTAGCGAACCCGAACCGCACACCGTCGAGACTTAACATGGCTGGCGCATCACGGGTCAACCTGAGCCTCCGGATGCAGAATCCGCGACACCTTTTCGATGATTTCCACGTAGCGCGGTGAAGGGATGAGGCAGTAATCGTCGGTCAGAAAGTGGATTCGATCCTGGGCGACGGCCGGAATCGACCCGAGCCTCTGCCACTGATCGAGCATTTGCTTCTTGAGAGCCGGGGTCAGCTTCACCTCGGGCATAAGTTCAATGATGACGTCGGGGCGTTGTGCGATGATCCCCTCAGCACTTACCTGTGGATACATCATGTCCAAACGGCCGAACACGTTCGTGCCGCCGGCGATCTTAAGCATCTCGTCGAGAAACGTCCCCCGGCCGGCCGTCAGCAAGTTGGCGAGTCGGTCGGGCTGACGCGACACTGTCAGCAGCACGCGCGGTCGCGGCCTATCGGCTGTACGCTTCTTAATGGCATCGAGTCGGTTGCGAAACCGCTCGGCCAATTTCGCGGCCTCTCCGGTAAGCCCGAGCAACTGACCGAGCTCCGTGATGCACGTTTCGACGTCGGTCAGGGTGTCGGTCTTGTCATAATAGATTGCGATCTTGCGTTCGCGGCAGAGGCGTTCCACCGATTCGCTTCGACCTCGGAGTACGATAAAATCCGGGCGCAGGGCGACGATCTTTTCGAGGTCGGGATCAAACAGCCCGCCCACACGAGAGCGCTTTTGCAACTCGGGCGGATAGACGCAGAACTTGGTCACACCAATGATGCGATCACACGCACCAAGCGCGCAGATGATCTCGGCTGAGTTCGGCGCGATGGTGATGATGCGGTTGGGAGCCGGCGTTGTGGCGCCGCTTCCATCGGCACCTGCTCGCAATGTCGCCGGAAACGCGAGCGCCAGCACGAGTCCGATCGTATGGCACAGGTTTGTAACCCGTGCATGCACAGGTTGAAAACGCACCGGTTGAAACCCGGTGCCACATTGTGTGGCTGCACTGATTCTGCCCATTTCCGGAATCGTAAGCCGACCCGGAGAGTATGCAAGGTTTATCGCCCAAAGAACAACTGCAGCGCTGCAAAGTCGCGCAGGTCCGCGTCGCCGTCATCGTCGAAGTCAGCCGCCTGGCATTGCGGCTCGCCGGGCCCCCCGCCCGGCCCGGCCAGGCACGCCCCGAATTGCACGAAGTCTGACAGATCCACGATGCAATCACCATCGAAGTCACCCGCCGACCCGCACGCCGCAATCGCAAGCGTTAGTGAGCTCAGCTCCCCCGTCGCATCACCACCAAGGGGTTCGGCGTCCAGCACTCTCGTGAACGACCCGGCTCCCGCTGCTTCCAGAAACCGCAGCTCCGTCGCGGGTGTCGCAGCCACAGCCGTAAAGAGAATGGTTGTCACTAATAGCCCATCCGGCGTCGCATACGGCGGCGG
The DNA here is from genome assembly GCA_049644045.1 of Phycisphaerae bacterium. Taxonomy (GTDB): domain Bacteria; phylum Planctomycetota; class Phycisphaerae; order UBA1845; family UBA1845. The sequence goes on along the minus strand of JBARRC010000700.1, from coordinate 713 downwards.
ATCCAGACCGAACGGCGCAATGGCCTGGTACAGAGCGTCACCGTCGTTAAAGGGCGTTCCCGTATACGACGGATCGCAGAAAACGTCCTCGCCGCAATCCGCATTCAACCCGTCCAACCCCGAGTCGTTGGGAAACGAAGACAACAGCCAGCCATACGGCCCGTTATCGCTCCTGCCCACCAATCGTAAGGCGTCTGGATCCCAGCTAAGAATCGCGTCCAGGGCCGCAAACGCTTGATCGCCGCCGTCATCCGACACCGCGTACAGCCCAACCTCGACCGTTTCGCCCACTCGAACATTCTGCGCGGGTGTTCGATACTCCAGATTGACGTCGGCCCACGCCTCGGACGCTGGCGCAGCGGCCCAACCGATTGCAGCCAGTGTGAACGCCGCCTTCACGAGGAATCTGGCCATCTCGACGTACCCCCTGCCCTTCGTGTGACTGTACTGTTCAGGATGCCCCCAGTAATGCTAGGGCCTCAAGGGCCGCATGGCCAGCAGCGCCCGATAAACCGTTAGCCCGGATTATCTATGCCAGTTGCGTCAGTGGGCGTACGTCCTTGTAACACCCCCTCGTGGGTGGCGCGCGAATGGCGAATGAAGAATGGCGAATAGCGAATCCGTACGGCGACCGAAGGCGCCGGGGACAAGCCCCGGCGCTACAGTCCAAAAAAAAGGCAGCGTATGGCGTTTAACCATACGCTGCCCTGGTT
>JBARRC010000699.1:0-5707 GCA_049644045.1 Phycisphaerae bacterium | reverse complement strand
CCGCTTCCTCACGGTCGCGGTTCTGATCGGCGGCATCGGGTGCCACTGGCGGCTTGCCCGCCAGTGCCTCTGCCTCGGCAAGCAATGCCTGCCCGGCCTCCTCCGCTTGTTTGGCGGCCTCGCCCGTGACGCCCACCACCCGGCGGATTCCCTTGGCCACGGCTTCTTCGGAGACCAGGACGAACCGCTCGGCTTCGCTGCTTCGTTTCAGATGTGTCCCGCCGCAAAGCTCGACGGGATACTTCATCCATTCGGAATCGTCGGGATTCCTTATCATCGCCTGAATGTCGGCTCCGACGGAGACGACGCGTACGGGATCGGCGTATTTCTCTCCGAACACCGCGCGCACGGTCTTGATCTTCCGGGCCTTTTCCAGCGGGACCTCCTGGGTATAGACGGGCAGGTCTTTTTGAATCAGCTCGTTGACGAGTTGCTCGACGCGTGCCAGCTCATCGTCAGTCAGCGGCTTGTTGTGCGAGAAGTCAAACCGCGTTTTCTCCGGATCGACCAGCGAACCTTTCTGCTGAATGTGATCCCCCAGCACCTGGCGCAACGCCCAGTTGAGCATGTGCGTGGAGGTGTGATTCTTCGTCGTTCGCGAGCGCGCCCTATCATCTACAGAGGCACTAACCCATAGGTTGGGGTACTGTCTGGACAAGTACCCGGATTTCGGAAGTTCCAGCGCCTCATGACCAGTTTCCACGGACAGATAAGATGAAACCTCGCCTTTCCGGCACGTGCCGTAATGCATAATGCACATGCCTACCTTTTTGGCGATCGTTACTTCGAATTCCCACTCTCCGTCTACTGCCTTTAGTCGCCCCTTGTCACTAACTTGTCCACCTTGTTCCGGGTAAAACGGCGTTCTCGCTAGGACCACCGCGCCGCTCTCTCCGCAGACGAGTTTTCGCAAGACAACGTTGCCGCGGAGGATCGCTGTTACAGCAGTCTTGTCCACTCTTGTCTGACCATAACCGACAAATTCTGTGCTTAACCCGATGCCGAGCTCATCCAAGAAAACCGGGTTGTCTGCGATGTACGCCTTCGCCTCAAAAGTTGCGCTTCGCTCTCGGGCCTGTTCCATCAAACGTTCGTACTCTGCTCTGTTGACTTCGAGACCACAGTCTTGGGCCATCCGAACGGTATCCTCGATGTCGAATCCGTGCGTGTCGTGGAGCTTAAATGCGGCTTCACCGTCGATAACCGGTGCACGCGGAAGCCTCTGCGACAAAAAGCTTCCCTGAAACAACGGGATGCTCAGTCGGCCACGCGGTTGAATTCCTTCATAAACCTCGATCCAGGCGCCCATTGGATCATGCAAGCGTAACACTTCGCCTTTAGTGAGATGGTGACCCCAGGCGACCCCCCGCGAGGGAAGCAAGTCTAGCGAAATGGCTTTGCTGGGAGCGAGTTGGCGGTTGAGCCTGTTGATCTCGCGCAGTATTGCATCAAGAGCTGCACGACCCCATAGACGCTCCCCGCGTTCGAGACTTCTTTGCGCTTGGATCTCCTCTTCCCTAATAATATGCGCCACATGCTCGACGTTCTTGCCTCCGTGGGCAGTCCAAAGCTCTGGGAAGGTGTCGCCCATGTGTTCGACAACGGGTTCGACCAAGTCGCACATGAAGGGCTCGTGCATGTTCATGTATTGGCGACCACAGCGGACAGCGCGACGCAGGATGCGCCGCAGTACGTAGCCGCGACTCTCGTTGCTCGGGATTTCGCCGTCCGTCAGAGCGAAGGTAAGGCAGCGCACGTGATCGGCGATGACACGGTAGGACACGTCGGTCATGACTTGTTTGCGTGGGGTATCATGGCGAGCCGCGGGCTTTAGCCCGCGCGGACTTTCGGGGTGCTGTGGCGTATCGTCGTCCGGCGACTCCGCGCGGACTGAAATCCGCGGCTCGATTTCGTCGTCCGGTAACACCGCGCCGGCTAAAGCCGGCGGCTCGATTTCATCGTCCGGTGACACCGCGCCGGCTGAAGCCGGCGGCTCGCTGTCGCCGCCGGGGAGGGTTCCGCGATAGTCCGGCGCGCCGGTGCGCTTCTGAATCGCCTCGAAGATCGGCGTAAACACGTCCGTGTCGTAGTTGCTGACTTCATTGATGCGGCCTGACTCCATGCCTTGGAGCACCGCGACCAGCCGCTCGAACCCCATGCCCGTATCGACGTGTTTAGCCGACAGCGGTGTCAGTCTGCCGTCAGCGTCGCGGTTGAACTGGATAAACACCAGGTTCCACAGCTCGATGACGCGGGGGTCACCCGCGTTAACCAGCTCGCCGCCCGACTTATCGGGCGTGATGTCAATGTGGACCTCGCTGCACGGCCCACACGGACCGGTGTCGCCCATCTCCCAGAAGTTATCCTTCTTGCCGCCCGGGTGGACGTGCGTCGGATCGATGTCGGTGACGGTCCGCCAAAGCTGGGCCGCCTCGGTATCCGGCTCGAGCCCCTCCGATTCATCACCCTCAAAATAAGTGGCATGGAGGCGATCCTTGTCGATGCCCCAGACTTCGGTGAGCAGCTCCCACGCCCACTCGATGGCCTCCTTCTTGAAGTAGTCGCCGAACGACCAGTTGCCGAGCATCTCGAAGAACGTATGGTGGTAGGTGTCCTGCCCGACGTCGTCGAGGTCGTTATGCTTGCCGCCCGCGCGGATGCACTTTTGGGTATCAGCCACCCTCTTGTACGGCCTCGAACCGGTTCCCAGAAACACATCCTTGAACTGGTTCATCCCGGCGTTGGTGAACATCAGCGTTGGATCGTCAAGCGGCACCACCGGCGACGACTCGACGATCGTATGCTCTTTCGACACGAAGTAATCGAGGAACTGTTGTCTGATCTGTCGGGACCTCATCGAGCAACCCATCTTATAAACTCACCTGGTCGACGCGATACAAAACATGTAGCGCCGCCCCTTGTGGGCGGCGCCATCGTGCGGCGTCGTCACCCACAAGGGGTGACGCTACACCGGTAGACAACACTACTGTACTGTATCCGGCGATTCCCATCGGTCCAGTTTGACGCCGCAGAGACAACCTCTCCCGCCGGAAATATGATGCACACTCGTCTGCACCGCTATAGAATGCCGCACATGAAGCTGGTCCACCGTCGCGGCGATCCTGATCCGCGGTCCATCCTGGTCATTCTACCCACATGGGTCGGCGATTTCGTGATGGCCACGCCTACGCTGCGCGCGATTCGTACCCGTTTTGCGAACGCACACATCACGTTTCTTGTGGAGCCTAATCTGCGCGACCTGGCTCGCGGCGGTGATTGGATGAACGAGTGTGTCGAGTGGCCGAAAAAGGAGCGGCGGAGTCCGCTACACAGGGAATATCGCGATCTGGTATGGGATCTGCGACGCCGGCGGTTCGATTGGGCGGTTCTTCTGCCCAATTCGCTACGGTCGGCGCTGACGGCACGTCTGGTAGGCGCCAAACGCCGAATCGGGTTCGACCGTGACGGGCGCGGGCTTCTGCTAACCGACCGCCTCCCGGTCAGGAATCGCCGCGGGTCCGCCGTGAATAAGCGAAAGGTTGCCTGGAACTCCGCGCGGGCTGAAGCCCGCGGCTCGAATCGGTCATCTCACGGGCAAACAAGTTTGCCCATGCCACCCGGCCGCTTCGTCCCTATACCGTTGGTCGAATACTTCGCCGATCTCGCAGAAGCCATCGGCTGTGAGAGGCCCGGCGATCGGCTGGAGCTGTTCACGACAGCGGATTGCGAGGACTCCGTGGAGCGGCGGCTCTCGTTGCTGGACATCGCCGATCACCGGCCGCTTGTGGTTATCAGCCCCGGCGCGAAATACGGCGCAGCGAAGTGCTGGTTGCCGGACCGTTTTGCCGCAGTCGCCGATCGGCTGATTGAAACGGAGGACGCTGCCGTCCTCGTCACCTGTGGTCCGGGCGAAGAGCCGATCGCACGAGAGATCGGCTCCGCTATGCAGCGCAAGGGCCACGTACTCGACGCCCCCCGGTTGACCCTCGGCGAATTGAAATCGCTCGTGCGGCGCAGCGGCGTGTTGATTTGCAACGATGCCGGGCCGCGGCATTTTGCCAGGGCTTTTGACGTGCCGGTCGTCACGATCTTCGGGCCGACGCATCCCGAATGGACGGCCACAAGCTACGAGGCTGAGCGGATCGTCCGGATCGACGTAGACTGCGGTCCGTGCCAGCAGCGTGTCTGCCCGCTCGGTCATCTGAAGTGTATGACCGGCGTGACCGTGGATGCGGTCTACGAGGCGGCGAGAGACCTTCTCGATATCCGCGTGGGTCACACTGTACGATGAGAGTATCACGCTCTAAGCGAGCCGCGACCTTCAGGTCGCGCGGGTCCGCGCAGACTGAAGCCGGCGGACCGATTTCGGCACCCGGTGACACCGCGCCGGCTGAAGCCTGCGGACCGCAGGAGCGCGGATATCCGCGCGGGTTGAAACCCGCGGCTCGCTGTCCGTCCGCGCGGGCTGAAGCCCGCGGCTCGAGGCACCACGATCTGGCGATCGTTGCGGGCATGGGAGACGTTCTCCGCACAAACAACCTCGATTCGCTCGATGCTCTGTTCAACGTCTCGAACGCCGACAAGCTCAGTAAACCGGGCCTGGACCCGTGGCGCGAGCGGCTGCGTCTGACGCTGGACGTATATGGCGAGCAGCGCACGTTCTACCTCAAGCGGTTTCACAATCCGCCACTCAAAGCGCGCCGTGAGATGAGACGGTCCGTAACTGGGGCATCGAGCCTGGCCGGGATGGAATGGACGTGGATGCACCGCCTCGCGGCCGACGGCATCAGTTGTGTCAAACCGATCGCGTTCGGTGAGCAGTTCCGGGGGGCGAAGGAGCTGCGCAGCGCGATCCTGATGGAGGCGGTACCGGGCGCCTCGCTGGAGTATTGGGTGGATCAGTGGGGTGAGGACGATCGTCCAACGATCCGCAGCCTGGTGCAGCCGCTGGCCGCGCTCGTCGCCCGTCTGCATGAACGCGGATACATCCACCGTGACCTTTATCTATCGCACGTTTTCCACGACCCGGCCTCGCCGCCGGAAGCGTCGCTGCACCTGATCGATCTTCAGCGCGTGATTCGTCCACGTTGGCGGCACCGGCGATGGATCATCAAAGACCTGGCCTCGCTCAACTTTTCCGCGCCGCCCCACCTGGTGTCCAAAACGGACCGCCTCCGGTGGTTGACACACTATCTTGGCTCACCCAAGCTGGACGCCTCGGCGAAGCGTCTTGCGTACCGGATTGTCGGCAAGACCCAACGCATCGGAGACCATCAGCGGCATCGCGCGGCGCGGTGGCAGACAGGGAGCAAGGGTTCGTGAAGGTCGCATTGGTGGCGGAATGGCTGGATGCCTGGCGCGGCGGCGCCGAAACCTCGACGCTTCAGTTCATGCATCATCTGATGGACCGGGGTGTCGAACTCCATGTCTTCACGCGAAGCCGCCCTTCATCCACTCCGGGACTACAGGTTCACACCATCAGCGGCGCTTCCATGTCGCGCACACGGCGCAGCGTCACGTTCGCGCATCGTGTCGAGCGGCTCCTGCGGGCGGACTCGTTTGACGTCGTTCACGCCATCTCTCCTTGCCGTTATACCGACATCTATCAGCCGCGCGGCGGCACGGTGGCGGAGACCATCGAACGGAATCTCGCCCTGATCCACTCCCGCTCTGCGCAACGCCTCAAACGCTATACCAACCACCTCAA
>JBARRC010000698.1:0-1827 GCA_049644045.1 Phycisphaerae bacterium | reverse complement strand
GCCATCACGTTCCGGGCGGACTGCAGGATCTTCTCGATGAGATCTGGGGCCAAGATGGAGGGAAGCGGGCAGCTCGGCGAGAGGCGCCGGCCCGGGCTGAAGCCGGGAAAGACCAGGAGCCGGCGCCGTCGTCTTACCAGTTCATAAAGAAGATCGAGAAGGCCATGGATGATTACATCCGTCCTATGCTTCAAAAGGACGGAGGCGACGTGGAGATCATCGATATCAAGGATACGCTCGTTTACTGCAGTCTCCGGGGCGCTTGTGCGGGGTGCGCCGGCGCAAGTCAGACGCTGAAAATGATGGTGGAGAAAACGCTGAAGGACATGGTCGACGAGCGCATACGGATCATCGAGGTTTAAGCCTGGAGCAAGTGATGAGAATCACCTACGCCGACAACAACGCCACGACGAAGGTAGCGCCGGAAGTCTATGAGGCCATGATCCCTTTCCTCACCGACGACTACTTCAACCCAAGCTCGATGTACGACGCCGCACATACTTCAGCAGACGCCATCACCCAAGCTCGAGAGAATATTGCCGACCACCTTGGCGCGAGCGATCCGAAGCAGATCCTCTTTACCTCCTGTGCCACCGAAAGCAACAGCACGGCCATCATTGGGGCGACCAAGGCCAACACGGATCGGCGGCACATCATCACGACGTCCGTGGAACATCCGGCCGTGCTCGAGGTCTGCAAGGAACTCGAGCGCAGCGGCTACAGAGTGACCTTCCTGCCTGTCGACGGGGACGGCAATCTGGACATCCGAGAGTTCGTACGTGCGCTGAGCCCCGATACGCTCATGGTCACCGTCATGCACGCAAACAACGAAACGGGCGTGGTCTCTCCCATCGAGAAACTCGCGCGCCTGACCAAGGAGACCGATCCTGCTATCGTCTTTCACACCGACGCGACGCAGTCTGTCGGCAAGATCCCGATCGACCTTGAGGGGGACTACCGGCATGTGGACCTTCTGTCTTTTTCCGGCCACAAGCTCCATGCCCCCAAGGGAATCGGAGCGCTCTTCATCAGGCGGGGGACGCCGTGCCGGCCCTTCCTGATTGGTGGCCATCAGGAAGGGGGTCGGCGTGCGGGGACGGAGAATGTTGTGTACATCGTCGGGCTTGCGACAGCACTGGCACTGGCCCTGGAGAACCGCGAGGAGGAAGAGACGCGGATACGAGAGCTCAGAGACCGCTTGGAGGTCACGCTCGAGGAGTCCATTCCATTCGTTCAGGTCAACGCCAAAGGTGCAGCGCGATTGCCCAACACGCTGAATATCTCGTGCCACTACGTGGAGGGCGAAGGGATGCTCTACCAACTAAGCACTCACGGGATTTGCGCATCGAGCGGTTCGGCTTGCACGTCCGGATCGCTCGAACCATCTCACGTTCTCAGAGCTCTGAACGTTCCGTTCACTGCGGTTCATGGCTCCGTGCGTTTCAGCCTCAGCCGCTACAACACGGAGGCCGACATAGACCGGATCATCGAGGTCTTCCCGGGGATTGTAGCGAACCTGCGCAAGCTATCACCCTACTGGGATAATCGCAAGAACACGCCCCGCCCCGACGCCGGGGAACTGCTTCAGGGGACCCGTTGAACTTCCTGCCGGTGCCGAAAGGATGAAGTCGAAGATTCGAGATGAAGGTTGCCGCAACCATATCTCTTGTTCCTCTGGTCCTGACTGCCATCGGCGTCCTTGTGCTTTGCATGGCAAGTGACAGGCATCGGCGGTCAAAGGCGCGGCGTACCACCGATGCACAAAACGAATCATCGGACGGTCGGAGAATCTACTCGTCGAGCGGATACGACACCACTCCGTTGACG
>JBARRC010000697.1:0-4254 GCA_049644045.1 Phycisphaerae bacterium | reverse complement strand
CCATTGGAAGGAGCTTACCGGCCACTACCCCGGCCGGATCATGTTCGACTCGCGCGCCACCACGTATGTCCACCTCGGCGAGCTGACTCAACGGAAGGTCGGGTTCATTACGATTCGCCGTCGTTGCGGGTCGCCTCCCTCGGGGATCCGCCCTGCGCGGCTAGGCGGCTCAGCCGGAAGTTGCTCCGTCAACTCACCTGAGCCCTTGGAGCTACGCAAAGCGCGACCTCAGCCAGGCAGCTCGAGAAGGCCACCCGGCGCGCCAACAATGACTCGTGTGGCCTCGACATTGTGCAAGGGCCCTGCTCGACGGACAGCGCGGAGCACGCGCTTCCTCTCAGCGTCGGCGGTGCGCTCGGCACTTGAGAGGAGCTGCTTCACCTCGCGCTCCCATGATGCCAACATGCCCGTGAACCGTTCCTCCTCGTCCTCATGACAATCCAGACATAATGCGTCGATAGCCTCAACATCGGTCGGTTGTGACAGATCGTGGCAGTCCTGGCAGTCAACACCGTCAGCCATAGGCTCGGCCGGAATGTCGAGCGACTCGAAGCCTACCAGATTCCCGGCGCGGAAGCTGGCTTGCTCCGTATGGCATCCCGCGCAGGTCCTCTGCGGCGCCACGCCACCACTGTGACACTGATCGCAACGCAGCTCCCCGTGTCGCCCTTCGAGCACCGGCGAATGGGTGAATTCGCCCTCGTGCAGCAGGGTGGATCCACTCTCACCCTCCGTAGGATTGAGAAATGCGTGGCAAGTCTCGCAGGCATGGCTGATCCTTCTGCCGCTTGCGGCGACGTGCCGTCCATCGTGACAACGGAAACAACCAGGCGAGATCTTGTGGCCGATGTTGTCCGGATAGGTTCGCCAATCGACCTTCATGTTTGGGAAGAAGCTTTGGCGGTAGATGTCCACGACAGCCCTGGTGGTCTCATCTATCAAAGTAGGACGCGCGTCCACCACCTCGGGGTAACCGGAGCGGTAGAAGTCGGTCAGAGATACCGTGATACCGGCCTCCGCGCTTTCCGGATCGGGATAGGTGTGAACCAAGGCGGCGACCGCCTCGCGTTTGATGAATGGCAACGTCGGATCGATAGCGCCCTCCCGGAGGGCGATGTCAACGGCATCGGCCGGGGCGCGGAATGCGTGCGCCGGTCGATTGTGACAGTCCATGCAATCCATCTGTCGAACTCGACCTTCAGGTCTCGGATCGGAATGGGCTTCCCCGTCCGACCGGAAGATCACTTCGCTGCCGTCGTCATCCGTCAACTTGACCCAGGGAATCTCCTGGAGTTTCTCATCGACTGCGACATACTCAATGCGCCAGGCAAGGGCAACGTGCATGTGAATACCACGCGTTTCGTGAATCCGTTGAGCCCCACCGCCGGTCTTTAGCAGCATGTTGATTCGCTGAGGCGTGTTGGCTTCATCCGAGGCAAAACGTGAGAGTTTGACCAACTGGTCTCCGAAGAACCTGTCGGGCCAGTGGCAGTGCTCGCATGTGTCCCAGGCCGGACGCAAATGCCGGATAGCGGGGGGGATCGGCCGCGAGTAGCTGTCACGCAGTACGGCGACCACCTGGCGCGTGCCCGACAGCTTGGACTTAACGAACCAACCCGCGCCCGAGCCAATGTGGCATTCCGCGCAGGCCACACGCGCATGGCCCGGCCGCGTACTCTTCTTCCCTGTGTTTGTGCCCGGCCGCAACCTCGGCGCCGAACGGATCGTAGCCCTCGATCTCAAAGGGTGAGAGACGCCAGACTTCCTCCAGTGCGTCGTAGTACGGCTCGGTGACGGCCCGCTTGATCGCGGCCTCGTTGCAGAACGACGGATCATAAATGATGCGAGCTCTGGCGGGGCCCGGGCCGGGCCATGCTTCCAGCTTGAGGTAGCCCGGTATCTCAAACGCGTCATCGCGCTCAAGGTAGTACATCAGCAGATTGGCGTTGCCGCGGCAGGCGAGATTGTGGATCCTCAGTTCGGCCGTGGCGATCGCCACAGGCTCTTCGCCGCGCGTTTTGACGAACGAGGGCAACGGAAGCAGATAGCTCGCAGCCACGGCCGTCGTCGTGCACAAGAGCAGAATGGTGATCAGAGCCCCCTTCGGCCACCGGCCTCCCATCCATCCAGGCGGTCCCCAGCTCACGACGCCGTTTTCTCGGGCGGGGCACGCCTCAACGCAATCAAGACATGAAAGGCACTGCGAAGCCGTTACCTCCCGGACCTTGTCCACCGCAATCGCCATCGGGCAGGCAGCTGCACACTTGCCACAATCGACGCACGCCTCCTCGTCGCGCTTGACGCGTGTGAACCCGAAACGCGAAAATGGGTTGAGCACGGCCGCCAGGGGGCAGAGCCATCGGCAGAAAGGCATGACGACGATCAGCGATCCACCGATGATTCCGCCGCCCACAACGTACGCCCAGAAGGTGATATCCTCTCCGTTTCGGCTGATCAGAACGTAGCCGGGGCAAAACCCCCTGAACACCAACTCTGAGGCTTTGTAGGTGAAGTAGAGAATGATCGCCAGAACCGGGTACTTCAGGAGAGACAACGTCCGATCGAGTCTGTTGGGAAGCCTTACCGGGCTGACACCCAGCCGGGCGGCGCCTCGTTGGAGCCACTCCGAGATGGTGCCGATCGGGCACATGTATGCACAGAATGCCCGGCGCAGCAGCAACGTCATGATCAGAACGCCTGCCAAGATGTAGAAGTTGCTGACGGCTAGAGAACACGTCAGGTTGCCCTCCGTGGCATACGTATAAAGGGCCTCGACGCCTCCAAACGGACACCACCGCTCGGCGTTGCCGTGAAACACGAAAACGCCGGCAACCGTCAAGGCCAGGAAGCCGAATTGGACAACACGTCGCGCAGTTATCATGCGAGCCCAGGTTTGTAAATTGCGGACAGTCACTCGGCGACTTGTGGTTAGACCGCCCGCCTCGTGCCTCGTCATCGCCTGTTACGGCGTGGCCTTCTGATTCTCGCCACTCTTGCCGGCGCACTTGGCTCGCCTCGGGCACTTGCCGCACCCAGGCCCTTTGCTGCACTTGGATTCCTTGACCTTGGATTGGGTCTTCAGGACATCGGTGAAATCAGTGGTGTTCGCAACCGCGCTGAAGTCTTTGCACTCTTTGGCCTCGGCCTTGCATGTGTCGAGCCGGCTGGGGGGCGTGAGTTCAAACGACCGGGTCAGTGCCTCAAGCGACGCTTCCGGGTCGCCTGTCAAGGCGCGCAGGCAAGCGAGTTCATAGAAAACACGTGGGCCGGCGTCGTCCTTGACGTTTGCCTTCCTCGCAACTGTCTTCGCCTCATCGATCCGCCCCTGGCGGGCGAGTGAGAGTCCCAGGAGAACGTTTGTTCGTGGCGTCGTTTCCTTCTTGTCAACGTTGCTGAGCGTCTCAGCGGCTTCGGCGTTCTTGCCCAGAGCGAGGAGAGTCTCAGCCAACATGGCGGCCGAGTCCGGCGCGAGATGCTCCTCATGAATTCTCCGGTCAAGCGGAAGAGACTCGGAGTAGATTCTGTGATCGTGGTAGAACGTGCGAAGTGCGCGAGCCATCGACACCCACTGATCCGGGTCCTGCTTCTTCTCGATCTCTTCCCGCATTCGGATCACCTGGCGGAGCACGGCGTAGGCTTGCCGGTATTCCTGATTACTCGCGTCGGCTTTGGCCGCCGTTCCGAATGCCTGCAAGGCTTCGTCGAACTTGACCTTGGCGAGTAACGCCTTACCGTTCGCAAAAGCTCTCGCCGCATCCTCTGCCGGCCGCGCCAAGGCGGGCACAGCAGCCAGCACCACGCCAACGACCACGAATTTCACGATTACTCTATGCTGCATCAGACGATCTCCTTGGAAACTTCTCTTCCTCGGCCGGTCGGACGAGGGCTTACGCGCCCTTTGGCTGACCATGATCCGGGCCGCACCCGGCCTTCTGTGTCCTTTAACGATCCCTGAATCCGAATCCTGCGGGAGAATCGTAGCAAACTGCGCGCCGTGCGCCTATGAACAGGGACGACGTCCGCCGCGAGTTCCGTCGGTTTGCTCGAACCGAAGCCCGAGCAGGTGACAGAAGTATCCAGCTGCCGCCTGTTCGAGACTGTAAACTCGCCGGATCAACGATTCCCGCGGCTTGCTGGATCACCGTAGTGCCCTCTCCTCCGTGAGCGTCCTCCTCTGTTGTCGCCGTCGGGTTGCCGCCATGGCAGACAACGCACCCGTCCGGGTCATTCCGCCCCCGCCCCATGGCCATAATC
>JBARRC010000696.1:0-1697 GCA_049644045.1 Phycisphaerae bacterium | reverse complement strand
GGATACCTGTCAACGCTTGGTTCCGGATTGACGAACGACCTGTCAAGCAAGAACTTCACGACGGCCCAGCGGGTCGTCCGTGCGGCAATCAACCAGGTGGCGAGTCTGCGAGGTCGACTCGGCGGATTTCAGAAGGACACGCTGGTCACGACGATCAACTCGTTGCAAGTGGCCCGTGAGAATATAACAGCCGCCGAAAGTGCTATCCGTGACGCCGACTTCGCCGCCGAGACGGCCAGCTTGACGAGGGCCCAGATTCTCGTGAGTGCCTCGACGGCGGTCCTGCAGCTTGCCAACGCCCAGCCGCAAAACGCCCTGGCGCTGCTCGGGTAATCGCCACCCGTTCCCGTCTCACCCGGGCCCGCTCGCCTCTTGGCCATGTGGGAAATTCTTCCGAGTATTTAAAGAAGGTCCGATTATCCGCCGAAAGACCGATGAAGATGTCCCAAGCGGCACGAGTGCGCGGCCCGGTTCAGCAGAGAGATTGAGGTACCCGGCCGTGCAGCACGCGGAAGCTAACCCGTCCTCAGCGTGCCGCAGGCAAAGACGAACGACAGTTGCGCAAGGTGGTGCAACTGAAGGCATCAAACTCACTCCACGATGCCTGAATCGTCAGGGAGGACACGATGAGCCGCATCAACACGAACATCAACGCGATCCAAGCGATCCGCCACCTCCAGGGGAACTACGCCGATCTTACGCTTCGGCTCGAACGACTCGCGACCGGGCTTCGGATCAATCGCGGACGTGACGACCCGGCCGGACTCATCGCCTCCGAACGACTTCGCTTCGAGATCCGTGCCATTCAACAGGCGATGGAGAACTCAAGCCGGGCGGCCAACGTCATCTCAACAACGGAAGGGGCTCTCAACGAAGTCAACGCGCTGCTGCTGGATTTGCAAGCCCTGGTGATCGAAGCCGCCAACAAAGGGGCCATGACCAGCGAGGAGATCAACGCGAACCAGCTTCAGATCGATTCGATTCTGGCGAGCATCGACCGGATCTCAAATACCACGACCTTCGGGGGAAAGAAACTTCTGGACGGCAGTCAAGGGTACATTCTCTCTGCGCTGCCCACCACGGCCTTCGGGGATGTTTCGGTCTTTGCGGCGCGATTGCCGAATAGCGGCACCCGCAGCGTTACCGTCAATGTAACTCAGTCAGCCCAGACCGCGCAGCTCACCTTTGTCGGTTCCAACCTCGCCGGCGAGTCCACCACATCGGCGGCGAGCATCGAAGTGCAGGGCAACACCGGGACTATTATTCTCTCCTTCGCATCCGGCACTACACTGCAGAACATCAAGACCACCATTAACAACGCCACGCAGACAACGGGTGTCTCGGCCATCATTCTGCCGCCGTCCGGCGCCGGGGTCGGCAGCGCCCTGGCACTTAACAGTAGTACTTTCGGATCGGACGCCTTTGTATCCGTATCCCCGATCCAGGGGAGTTTCGTCGTCAGCAACAACAACACGACACTTCATGACTGTGGTGTCGACGTGGGCGTACTCGTCGACGGGCAACCGGCGTTCGCCAACGGGCTGCGCGCCGACGTCCATACCGCCGAATTGGACACGCGGATTCACCTGACGTCATCATTCGCCCAGACGCTGTCATCTGCCTCCTTCACAGTTACGGGTGGCGGAACACTGTTCCAACTTGGACCGGAGGTCACCCCGAATGGCCAGATCCACGCC
>JBARRC010000695.1:0-13964 GCA_049644045.1 Phycisphaerae bacterium | reverse complement strand
GTCAGGGGTCTTTCGATAGGTGGGTTGCTGAGGTTGTCGGGTGGCATTGGCAAACTTGTATGCCCGTGCGGCACACCCACAAGACACGGGTAAGCTGGCGTTTACCCATGCCACCCGACCGCTGGGGGATTAGTATGCGGTCTCATCGTAGACACACCACATTCGTGCTAAGCATATTCGGTGCCGTAGCCGTTGCGTTACCAAACGCCTCAGCCGGCCTCGTTAATCTCGAGCTAAGACCGGCGTCCCAGACCGTTATAATCGGTGAACCGGTAGAGATCGGCCTTTATGCCGTCTCCGCCGACGGGGGCGACCAGGCAGTTGGTCTCGTCGGCGCCGTTCTCGGTTGGGATGCGGATTTCCTGGTGCTTACCGGTCATACGGATAACGGGCCCTTCACGTGGGAGGCATCAGGCTTCCCTTCCGATCCCGCCGGGCTCAACGACACGTTTTCGGACGGCGACGCCTATTACCAGGCCGTCGTCGCTCATGGCGGCGACCCGGCCACGGCCACCTCAGAGGGGCTTCTTGTGACAACCCTTCAGTTCTCCGTCCTACCGGCTGCAACGGGTCTCACCTCGATAAGCATCATGTCGTGCGTCGGGTCGACCTGTACGCTTGTGCTGGATCGACATCCGAACGACCCGGGCGTGGAGGATGTCACCGGCAATCTTGGCGACCCGGTGGACGTAACGATTGAATGCCAAACAAATCCCCAGTGCGACGACGAGAACCCGTGTACGGATGACTGGTGTAACGAAAGCGACTTGTGCGTCAATGATCCCAACGACAGCAACGATCCGGACGACGGGCAGTTCTGCAACGGCCATGAAATCTGCGACAACGGGCAGGTCATCATCGAGGAGGGCTCGCTGCCGGATTGCAATGATGAATTGCCCTGCACCACCGATAGTTGCAACGAGACCTTGGACCAGTGCGATCACGAATTGCAGGACGGCAACTGCTTGATTGGTGATATCTGCTATATCGACGGTTCCATCAACCCGGCGAATGACTGTGAACAGTGCGATTCGCTGCTGGACCCGGAGAGCTGGTCACTCAGCCCCCCCGGCGCGGAGTGTGGCGATCCGACTGAAACGGAGTGCAACGGCGCGGACACGTGTGACGGTCTCGGGATCTGCCAGGACAATCTGGCGTCCTTCGGCGCTGCCTGTGGTGATCCGACAAACAGTGACTGCACTGCTCCGGATACATGCGACGGTGCAGGAACGTGCCTACCCAACGACGCTGATAACGGAACTCCATGCGACGACGATCTGTTCTGCACGTTGGCGGACACCTGTTTGGACGGAGAGTGCATCGGCAGTGACAGTCCATGTCCCGATCTGGTGTGCGACGAGTTCACCGACGAATGCAAGGGCGCGGGCATCGAGCTTAGACCCGCACAACAGGGACCGTTCGTCATCGACGAGACTGTTTCGGTCGGCTTATATGCGGTTTCGGAGACGGGGATCGACCAGCCCGTTGGCGCGGTCAGCGTGATCCTTATGTGGGACCCGTCGGATCTCGAACTTCTGGGGAAGATCGATGACGGCCCTCACGAGTGGATCTCGTCGGGATTTCCCGATGATTCAGGCCTGGATGGGCTTAATAATACGTTCCTCGATGGTGATGCTTTGTACGAGGCCTTGGGTTTCCTGGTGCCCAACCCGGTGGCCGTGGCAACACCCGACGGCCTGTTAGTGACCACCTTGCAGTTTAGAGCACGAAGCGCCGGGACCGCGCAGGTGGAGATAATTGCAGAGTTCGGTGCTCATTCCCAGACCAGGGTCCTGGACGGGGAGACGCCGGGCCTGGACATCACGGGAACGCTGGGGCTGGCGGCGGCGGTTGACATTATCGAGTGCCTCGTGGACCCGGACTGCGACGACGGGGAATTCTGTACCGGTGTCGAGCAATGCGTCGACACCGAATGCGTGCCTGGGGTTGAGCCGGATTGCGATGACAGCGTCTTTTGCAACGGCATTGAAGTGTGCGAGCTTGGTGTCGGTTGCGTCAGCCTCGGCAATCCCTGCCCTGACCCTGATTCTTGCAATGAAGACGACGACAACTGTGGAGGCTGTGACGCGCCTGCGGTGGTTGCCGAAGGTTCTCGCTACTTGGCTGTGACACCGGGGTATGGAGAGGGCCCGGTTGCGATTCTCGTGGTGGGTGAACCCAATGACCTGGCCGTATCATGCATGTCGGCCTATGTACAAGCCGACGGTACGCTCGACGACACGCCCGTGTACCTGACACTGACGGAGTGGGACACGGTTCACGTGGCGGACGAGGAGATCGTACCGAGCACCGAGTACAAGGTTCACACGGATTGCCGGTTCCAAGGTTCCGGTTTCCTGTCGAGTGCCACGCGGGCGACAACGTGGTTGTGGGGCGACGTCAACAACGACGGCATGGTCTATTTTGACGACATCATGTTGGTGGTCGACGGGTCCCAGGGCATCTTTCCCGGCGATACGACATTGGAAAACGTCGATTTGGCTCCCTGCATACCGGACGGCGTCATCGATGATGAAGACATCGCAAACGTCGAGGATGCCATCAGCGGCGCTGACTTTCCGTGCCCCGCGCCCTGTGAGGCGTGCGTGTCACCCGGTCTGCCCCCCGGGCCGGAGCTAAGCGCGGTGCCCAAGAACCGTTACCTCTCGTTCGTGCCCGGTCACCCCGGCGAGCAGACGGCGCTGCGTGTGAAGCTTACGGACCTGCCGCCTCCGTTTGAGCCCTTGGACGGCCAGACCCTGTGGGTCGGTGCACCACGGGATATATCGGAGAGTTCCACCAGCACAGGCACAACGCCACCGACGTTCAAAGGTGCGCCGCTGACATGTGATCCGGTGTACAGGGATTGGAGCACGGTGGGCCTGCTGCATGTCTACAGTGACGCGATCGTGCCCGGCGCGGTGTATGAGGTTCAGGTGATAGGCGAGGTGTGCAATAGAGGGATCGAGGGCGGCTACTCGCCTCCATTGACGGTTACAACGAGCATCTGGGGCGATGTGGTGGGTGACTGCTCTGTGACGCCATGCACACCGCCGGACGGGGACGTCAATTTCGACGACATCTCCGCCATGGTGGACAAATTCAGGAACCTGGCGGGCGCACCGATCAAAGCACGGGCCGACATCGCCGGGGAGCCGCCCGACGGCGTTCCGGATCAGGTAGTCCACTTCGTCGACATCTCGTATACTGTCGACGGGTTTCGGGGTATCCCCTACCCCTTCCCTATCGACACCGTGCCCTGCACCGGTGAGTAGACCTCAATGTTTGATCCGAACCGCGACCGTAAGGGAGCGGCTTCCTCAACGTTGCATAAATACCCTCTACCGGAACGGCGGGTCGCATCGGTCCAGGACGGCACGCAATGTCTCGCCGATCGGTTCGCGGATCACGAGGTCGGCCATGGAATCAAGCGGGGTTTCGGTTTTGTTGATGATGACCAGCGTTGCCCCATGTCCTTTCGCCAGGCGGGGCAGTGAGGCGGCCGGCTCCACGACCAGGGATGACCCGATCGCAAGGTACACATCGGCCTGCATCGACAGTTGGGTGGCTTCTTCCATGGCATCCTCGGGCATGGGCTGGCCGAAGGAGACGGTCTTTGATTTGAGTGGTGCCCCACATTCGTCACAGTCTGGGGCTTCGTCGCCCGCCTCAACTTGAGCGATGACCTCTTCCGGTGTCCATTCCTTCCCACATCCGATGCAGGCTACGCCGCGAGCGGTGCCGTGAAGCTCGATCACGCGGCGGCTCCCGGCGTCCTGGTGCAGCCCGTCGATGTTCTGAGTGACGACGGCGGACACCTTGCCGAGCTGTTCGAGTCGGGCGATGGCGCGATGGCCGTCGTTAGGTTTGGCCTGGGCGAACTCGCGATAAAGCTCGGTTCGCATCTTCCAGTACTCTTGTCGGGCCTCCCGCGATGCGAGGAACTCGTCGTACATCACCATCCGATGCCGCGACCACACCCCTCCGTGGCTGCGGAAGTCGGGTATGCCGCTCTCCGTACTCATCCCCGCGCCGGTGAAGGCGATCCCGGCACGAGCGCTGCTGACGAAATCGGCAAGCCGTTGCACGAGGTCCATGGGCGAACATCTATTCGGCGTCATTGCTTTTGACCTCCCGAGGTTTTGTGATGCGTCCAATGGGGTAGACGTTCATCCGCCCGTCCCAGAAGGGCGAGCGCTTGTAGAAGAAGTATAATCGGGCTCTTGCGTCTGACGCGAATTCGCGGTCGGTGCGGACCCGCGTTTCAAACTCTTCGCGGAGCTTGGGGTCGGCTTCGAGCATCCGACGGGCCAGGGCTTCCAAAACGTAATGCTCGGCGTATTCCTTCTGCTCGAAGATCGCGTTGAAGAAACCCCATGACACCAGCGAGTCAGGCGCCTCGGGCTCCAACAGGTGGATGGCCACCTTGGCATCGGGCTGATCGAGTGGGACGATCACCGAGCCGGGCAGGTAGGTCCGCCGCTCGACGATGGGCTCGCTCTTGAATCGCGGTTGGAACCGACCCTCATACGGCCTTTTCGGGAAGGTTACCTCGTCGAAGCGGTAGGATTCGAACTCAGTGGTGAACGGCTCGGCCAACCGCTCACAGCGCAGACCGTGGGCTTGGACCAGCTCGATCACCTCGGTCCACTGCGGCGGGATGATGTAGGCCAGCGGTGGCGTCACCTCATTGGTGATCTGCATCCCGTTGTACCAGACGGTTTCGATGTCGATCGGCCTGGTATTGTCGTAGATGATGCGCACGTCGCCGGAGACCTCGCTCAACTCCCGTCGGTAGGCGTAACCTTTGAAGGTAAACGGCACCGATTCATCCGTGCGGCTGATCGCGATGGGCCGGCGACGGTCAGGATCATACACCGACCCGTTTCTGACCGTGGCGTCATCGGCGGCGCAGACTGCTTTGCGCAACGACTCAGGGTCCCGGTTGAGCGCTTCAAGTGTGTGAAGCATGATGTTGTAGTGGGCGATCACCCGCGTGCGGTAGGGTTTGAGCATGTGGGTTTCGACCAGGATAGACGGCCGATTGCGGATCGCGACGTACCCGGTGGAATAGCGCGGTCCGAACCCACCTGAACCGATGCCCTTAGCCGGGTCTTTCGAATCGACCAGCCAAAAGTAAGTCATGGACACGTGGCCGTCGGTTTCCAGTGCGGGCAGCAGTTGCGGATACAGCGTGTTTTTCAGCCAATCAGCCATTTGTGGGGCGGCAACTTGGCGTGCGTCTGCTGCATACATCAGATCGTATTGCCAGTCGCCGCCGTCGGTCGTGTGGTTGTCGAAGTGCAGGTCGGGGCGCCATGTATTCCATAGCGTAAGCCACGCCCGCATTTCGACGGCGTCGGCCTTCATGTGATCCCGATTGAGGTTCAGGTTGCGCGAGGTCACCCGCCAGCCCATGGCCTCGGGACCGTTCTGGTTGATTCGGGAATGCGGACTGAAACGCTCGTGACCGTCGGCGCTGAAGATCGGAATGACCAGCAGAATGACGTGGTCGAGGAGCTGGCTGCGGGTGCGGGTCACGCCGATGTCACGAAGCAGCATGAGCGATGCGTCTTTGCCCGCGCACTCGCCGGCGTGAATGCAATTCTGAACAAGGACGACGAGCTTTCCGGAGGCCCGCGCCGCCTCGGGGGTAAAGGCCCTCTCCTTCGAGGCGATTACCAGCGGGAGTTCGCGGCCTTCAGGGCTTGTGCCGAACGACTGGTAATCGATCCAATCCGCCGCCTCAGCCAGCCGGCGGCAAAAAGCAATGGTCTCGTCGTAGCGAGGTGTCTGGCGAAAAGCAGTTCGCTCCGCTTTGGTCAGCCACTCTGGCGGAACGTCGACCGATGGGTTCTTAAGCCGGCTTGACTCGCCAGGCTGAGCCAACACAGGGCAAGGTCGCCCTGGCAGCGAGAGGATCATCATGGCCGCGAGCAACAAGCAGGGCTGCATACGCATTCTTGACTCCCGTATTCGATTCACGGGTTACAAACCCGTGCCCCACCTACCTGCTCTCAAACAAGAAGACACCATATACCAGCAACGCTAAAGCAACCAGTAAGGCGCCGATCAGGAAAACAAAGGCGATAATCTTGACCACGGGGGAAGCCGGGAGGCGATAGGTTGCGTAGAACTCTTCATCCAGTGCACGGCCACAATGCGGACAATGCTCATGGTGCCGATCCAGGACCGTTCCGCATTGCGGGCATTCGAATTCGATACCGGCAAATTCGTCATTCGTCGGTTCCATGACGGTTCAATCCGTCGACGCCGTGATGGCTTCAAAGAACAATTCGGCCACAATCGAATTGCCCCGCTCGCTAAGGTGGTTGCAATCGACGTAGTTGTCGGGGTCCGCTCCGATGACTTCATTCTCCGCGCCCACGTCGACGAGGATCGCTTCCTGATTGACTACCGCTTCCCGGATACGTTGGTTGAGCCGGAGGAGGTAAGCGTTCGCCCTTTGAGCCTGGGGAGGCAGAAGAAGATCGAGCGGTAGCGGATCGCACTCGCCAACCTCCTCTCTCAGAAAGTAGTACGTGGCGACGTAGACATCCAAGCCCGCGTTCGACGCCGTCACAATGGCCGACTCGATGTTTCCTTGTGCTTCGTCCAACCGTTGTGTCAACGCGTCGGCAAAGGGATAGTCGGGATCATCGGGTGAGAGTAGAAGAAAGGGATCGTGTGCTTTGATGAATTCGGTGATATCGTTGCCGCCCTCCCAGTACAGCAACACCTCGGCGTTGGGGAAGATCTCGTTGGAGAGCAGCGCCTCCAAACGAGTGAGTCCTTCCTCGGTCGACTCACCGCTCTCGCCTTCGTTCGCTATCGCCTCCGACGGCTCGCCAAGTCGGTCCGCGAGTATGTCCGGATACGGGCGCATCGACCCGTTCGACGTTGCGGAGTCGCCGAATGCAATGTAGCGAACTTCCGGGTCTGGTACGCGGATCTGCACGCACCCGCCGGCGGCGGAAAGGACGATGACCGACTGGAAAGTCGGTCCCACACCGAAAACAACGCAGAACTCGAGCACCGTACGTTGGTATCTGCAAGGTAGGCGCGGGGTCGCGTTGTGCATGGTATCGGCACGCTCCGGTCTGCCGGAAGGATTATACAGTCCGACAACGATCCTGCACCAGGCCGCTCTGTAGCGCCCGGTGTCCGCGCCGGCCGTCGTACGCAGTCGAAGTCAGATTTCAAGTGCACCGCCCGTAAGCAGCTCGCCGATCGTTTCGCCAACAAGGTCCGGCCGCTGTGACGCGGGGATCGAGTCAATCACCGACCGCTCTCGATACTTCCCGGACAGGACGAAGGCCGCTCGCATCCCCATGCGCTTCGCGCCAGCCAGATCGCTCAAGGGATCGTCCGACACGACCAGGACGGATTCGGCAGGCAGGGCGATGTCGTCGAGCGCCTGCCGGAAGTAGGCCGGGCTCGGTTTGCCGATCAAGGTCGGTTCGACCTGGGTCGCGTAGCGAATCGCCTCGACGATGGCCCCAACGCTTGGCGCGCACCGCCCCTGAGAATCCGTGAAGAGACGGTTGCGGTGGAGGGCGATCAACGAAGCGCTGTATCGGTCGACCGCCTCGCACGCCAATCTGAGTCGTTCGTAGGTCAAGTCCGTATCCAGGCCGACCACCACCGCATCGACCTCGCTTCCGTCCACCACCGTAAACCCTTCATCGACGAACATCTCTCGCAGGGCGCCTGCGCCCAGAATCAGGCATCGGGTCGCACTTGCCGTCCGAAGGTGGGTGACGGCCACCCCGATGCAAGTGTGCAGCTCATCGATCGTGAAATCGAATCCCACCCGGCCAAGCTTGCCCATCAAGGAGACTTTGGAATCGGTGGTGTTGTTGGTGATCAAACGAAGGGGCAAGCCGGCCTCACGAACCTTGCGAATGAACTGTCCGGCTCCCTCGACCGGCTGGTAGCGTTTGTCCACCACCAGGGTGCCTTCCACATCCAGCAGGAATCCTTTGATTCGCATGTTGATCGAGGTTCAGTTCATGCGACGCCGCCGTCGCCGAAGCAGCAAGATGCCTCCGAGGGCTAGCAGGGCGGCTGTGGCCGGCTCCGGGAGCGCGACGATATTGTCGATGCCGAGTTCCTGCCCGCCAATGAGGAAACTACCGATGACGTAGCCATCGGCTGCTTCCAGCGTGATGCTGACCTGTTCAACGACCGAAGCGGTGATGCCCGGGGCTACGTCGGCGGGAAGGTCCGTCAGCGCCCCGAGCTGGTAAAGGGCATGCCCGTTGACGGCGAAGTTGTTGCCGCCGCCGAACTCCTGGTATTCCAGCGTCAACACCGTGACATCGAACCCGACATCGGCGAAGTCGAATTTCACGCTGATATTATCGAGCCCGAGCGGGGTCGTCAGGAACTGATCGGCGTACACCCCGCCGACCTCAGCCTTGATAAACCCGACAAACGAGCCGAGGAGAAACTCCTCGACGGATATCTCCACGCCGCCCTGGATGAGCACCACGTCTCCGGGTACGTCGTCAAATGCCGCGCCGTACGCGGCTAAGGGTACGGTCTCAAAGTCGACGGTGGCTGCGAAGCTCGTCGCGCTTACACAACAAATGGTGACCATCGCCGAGTACGCAAAAACGCACTCGTGCTTCATCGAAATCCCTCCTTAAACCTCGCTCGTCGCCGTGACCCGACGAACTGCATCAATGTACCATACCGAGCCGGCGCTTCAATTTCAACATTCATCCCGGTCCATCGATCGCGGTAAATCGATGTGGCGTCGTGAATCATGCGGTGAAGACGACTACTGCGTTCGTCGCCGGTATTTTATCGGACGATGGTCGGTGTGCGAAAGCGAGCCTGGCAACGGCTTTGCCACTGTGGACAAGGACGATTCCGCGGGTGCGTCTGGTTACGCGGTCGTCTTTTTCGGTCAAGCTTGCCTTTTGCCGCTGTAGGCCCATAGCCTTAAGGGGAGTCGTACGCCGTAGCGTTGCCGGCCGCTTTGGAACCACGCCCCAGGCATTTGACTCGGTCCGATAGGATTTTTGTAGAATGCTTATTGTTTTCGGGCACGAAATCGGATAGATTAATACGAGGGTCAGAGTGGAAAGATGCGGTTGGCGTCGGCGCCGTGTTTCCTATCCGTTCGACTGGGGGATCGCAATTAACGGCCTGACGACGGGGACGGGGTACTGCACTTGGTAATGAAGGCGTATAGGCAACACGCGCGTATTCGCGTTGTGCGCGGTTTCTAAAGGGGTATCAACATGCAACGTAAAAAACTGGAAGGGATGCCGGGAGGCAACGGAGTATTACATTGGCGACCTCGGCCCGGATGGGCAGTGGCTGTGTGCGGAGGGCTCATCGTATGTGCGTTACCTTCCAAGGTGAGCGCACAGCCATGGTACTGTACACCGGGGTTAAACTGTGTCGATCTCGAGTGGCGGCCCGCCAATCAAATGGCTGTTCTCGGTGGAGAAGTCGAGATTGGGTTGTACGCCGTGGCGGACGGAACCGGGCAGTATTCAATCCCGGCTATTAATATCATTCCCAACTGGGATCCTCTCGTCCTCGAGCTTTTGGCTAACCAGGATCCATGTGACGACCTGGACGCTTGTTATGTCTGCCCGGAAGAGGATCCGCCCGACGTCCCCACGACCTACAACTGGGTCAGTTCTGGATTCCCGTACGATTGTGGCGCGGACGGGCTCAACGCGCCCTGTGCCGGTCTTCCATACAATGATGGTGACGCTTTTTACCAGAGTTTCGCCCAGGTGCTACAGTGTGAGCCACCGATTGATGCACTTGCGACGCCGAACGGTCTGTTGGTGACGGTCTTTAGGTTTAAGGTCATCGGCTCGGGTCCGTCGACTCAAGTATCGATGGCACCGGCTGCACCGTGCAACCCTCATGATGGATGTGGCAGTCCAGGATCCCCATACTGCTGTAACCCACCCGACTGCACAGTATGCTCCTTTGCCAGAACGCAGGTCGTCGGTGGTCCGTACCCCGGCGGTGACGCCACGGGCACCATAGGGGGGCCGGCCTCGATACAAATATCAGACTGTCCGGCGCCGACGGCGGAGGTTGAGGGGTGTCGGTACATCGGGGTGACGCCGGCGGAGGGGCCGGAATCGGTGGCGCTTCTCGTGACCGGCGTTGACGACGATGTGTCGTGTGTGTCGTCGTATGTGCAGGTTAATGGCACGCTCGGGGCCAACCCGTATTTCCAAGCACCCCAGGATTGGGGAGCGGTCCACGTACGCGGCGAGAAGCTCTGGTCGGAAATGACCTACAATGTCCAGGCCGATTGCTCCCCCCCGGCGAACCCCGGGACGAACCTCTCCAGTCCGGTGAGCGCTACGCTCCGGATGTGGGGCGATGTCAATCTGGATTACTGGGTCGATTTCACCGACATCACCCTGGTCGTCGACGGGCTCCGCGGCCTCTTCCACGCTGCGGACAGACCTTGCACGACCGACGCGAATTGCTTCAACGTGGCAGCGTCTTATCACCAGGAATGCGATACATCGGAAGGGCTTTGCATTCGGATCACGTTGCAGGACGTGGATATCAACG
Source organism: Phycisphaerae bacterium (assembly GCA_049644045.1). Classification (GTDB taxonomy): domain Bacteria; phylum Planctomycetota; class Phycisphaerae; order UBA1845; family UBA1845. The sequence goes on along the minus strand of JBARRC010000695.1, from coordinate 3,401 downwards.
GTGAGGGATGCACACCGGACGCGGTGGTTGATTTTTTGGACATTCTTTGGTGTGTGGACGCCTTCCGTGGAATACCGTACCCGTGCCCCGTTTCATGCCCGTGAGGGGAGATGGTGGGCGTACCGCTCACAGTTGCGGTACTTGGTTCGGAACGGTCAGCAGGGGGGAACCTGCGGCTTAGGCCTGGCCGTTCCGTGTGAGAGGGAGTTTCATGAGATCGCTCATTGTGAGGGGGGTTTGCATTTTTGGGGTGGTAAGCGCGACCGCCGCGTCCGCCCAGCAGCCGGTACTGTCACTGATACCGCTTGATTCAACGACGATCTACCCGGAGCAGACCGTCGAGTTGGAGGTGCGTGTCGACGATGTCGTGTCGCCTGCGCTGCGCTCCTATCAGATTATACTCGAGATCGTCCCCGATCCGGGGGCGACGGGGTCCTTCGAGCTCGCCGACCCGGTGACTCTGGTCCCGGACAACGAAAGCTTGTTCGTTGACGATACCAGGTCGGACTGGGTGTTCTTCGACGCAACGGGGACTATACTCTGGACAGGCAATGTCATCAAGCTGATGCTCGGCGCGGTTCTGTTTACGGACTCCGTTGAGGTTGCGACGCCCCGGTACTGCGCCACCTACATCTTCAAGGCATCGGAGGACGCGCTGGGCGACTTTTACGTGAGGTTTCTCCTGACCGACCCGGACACGGGAAACCCGGCAACGTGGCTGCGTGACCCCAACGTTAACCTGATCGATTATGATGTGAGCCCTTCCGGCGGCGTGATGGTGACGGTGGAGCCGGTTCCGCTTGAGCCCCCCAATGACGACTGCGTCAACAGTCAGCCAATCTCGGATGGCGTGACATCGTTTTTCACCGAGAACGCAACGACGGATGGACCGGCCTTGGACCCGTCATGTGATGAGGGGGCGGGGCTTTCGTTCGAGCAGGATGTCTGGTTTGACCATGTCGCGACCTGTTCGGGCATCCTGACGATCAGCACATGCGATGACGCCGATTTCAACACGCGCCTGGTGGTTTACGGCGACGGTTCGGCGACATGCCTGTGCCCGACGGATAACAGCTTTTTCCTGAAGTGCAACGACGATGGGCCAGGTTGCGGTTCGGGTACCTCCGAGGTGTTCCTCCCAGCGACTGAGGGCGAGTGTTTCACGATCCGCGTGGGTGGCCTGGGAACGGACGAGGGGACGGGAAACATCACCATTACCTGCGCTCCGGACGAATGTCCGGACGCCCAACCACTCAGCATGGGTTCGAGTGTCACGGGGTCGACCGAGAACACGTCGGTGGACGTCGCGCCCGACTGTGGTGAGGGCCCCGTCGATTCGCCCGGCGTCTGGTATTCCATCACAGGCACGGACAATCTACTGACCGCTTTCTTCTCGAATGCCACCTATGACACACGCTTGACTGTGTATGAGGGTGACTGTGGGACGCTCATGTGTGTGGGCGACGCCGATAACGCGGGCGCCGGCGGAGAGTCCGTGAGCTGGTGCTCGACGTTGGGTACGGAGTACTTGATCCTGGTGCACGGCGCGGGTGGTGCGACGGGGACGTTCACGTTACGTGTCACGGATGATGACTGCGACGACACCAATCTCTGCACCGATGACTCTTGCAGCGACGGTGCCTGTGTCCACGAGCCCGACTACGACGACACGACTCATTGTTGTGCACCGCCAACGCATGATCTGATCCTAATTGATGACGGGAACCCCTGCACGGATGACATCTGCAATGCCGACGGTTCGGTTAGCCATCCGCCCGTCCTGAACGGACTGAATACCGGGTGCGACGACGGCATAAGGTGCACTCTTGATGAGTGCATCAGCGGACAGTGTGAAAATAGGAACATTAATAACATCGAGTGCACCGATGACGACGATTGCCCGGGTGAGTATACGTGCGGCGACGAAGTACCCGGTTTCTGCTACTGTGCCCCCGGTGTTCCTCTCGAACTCATCGCCGAGCCGGGTTCGCTGCCCGTGGACGGTTGTTATGCGGCTGGTGAATTGCTGATTGTTCGCGTCATGATGGATACGGCCGACAGGGCGATTACCGGTGCGCAGTTCTTCTTGGAGTACGATATCTCCACGCTTGTGTTGAACGATATCCAGTCGGGGGCTGAGGCCGACCCGAGTTCGCCATTCTCGTTCGTGTTGAATGAGAATGTCAATCCTATACTGGGCACCATTAACTATGGTATATCTGTTCCCATGCTCGCCCCCGGGACGTTTGGCCCGGCGACTCTGGCGTCTCTGACGTTTCAGACACTCGCTGAATGTGATGCATTCGTGGTATTTCGCCCATCGGGCCCCAGTGGCGCACCGAACCGACTGGTTGACGATCAGGGTGGAGAGGTATTCCCGAACCTCTTTGATCTTCCTGTCATCAACATCAACGGGACGCCACCAAGCCTGACTGGCTGTCCGGGTGACATCAATGTCGGTGCGGATCCCGGTCTTTTCACGGCGGTGGTCACCTGGCCTGCACCAACGGCCATGGATAGCTGTGACGGGACGGTGGCGGTGAGCTGTGACCCGCCGAGCTTGACAGTCTTTTCGGTTGGCATGACACACGTCACTTGCAGTGCGATGAACTCATGCGGGGTCCCAGTGTCGTGTTCCTTTGATGTGACGGTTGAGTCCGCGGTCCTGACGGTGGATGTTGAGCTTTCCCCAACGGTGGCGGCCGGTTCGTTTGATCGCTGCATCACCTTCGATCTGTGGGACTGCGACGGCCCTCCCGGCGCTGAGCACGTGACCGTCGAGCAGGGACTGACCTTCGTAGACGGTCTAGCTTCCGCGGTGGAAGTGTCGATTCCGGGTGGTGCGTGGGAGTGCATCACGGCTCGAGACACACTTCACACGCTACGTAGCACGGCGCCTGATTTCGCAACCACCGATGGCATCAATTACAGCGCCAGCTTTGTGGGTGATTGGGCTTTTGGAGGTCATTGGTTGGCCGGGGGTAACCTCAACGATGACGAGTTTATCGATATTCTGGACTTCGGCATCTTGTCTCCGCTTTACCTGTCGCTGGCGGATCCGAGCACCGCGTGTGACGATCCCGGACCTCATGCGAATATCAATGGTGACAACAGGGTTGACCTGCTCGACCTCGTTTTCGTTACGGGCAACTGGCTGCTCGCCGAGGAGCCGGATTGCTGCGGAACGGGTCGTGCATCGGCGAGCGCCGGTCCAGTAACCGCCATCTCAATCGAAGAGCTACGCCGCATGGGGCTTGGGGACATGATAGCCGCCGACCTCAACCGGGACGGCATGTTGGATCTTGACGATATCGTCGCGCTGATGCAGGGCTTTACGCCGCCTGATGACGACAGTGGATCCCTGCGCGACGGGGTGGAAGAAAACACAGGCAAATCGAGCC
>JBARRC010000694.1:0-5336 GCA_049644045.1 Phycisphaerae bacterium | reverse complement strand
CTGAATATGTGTCTTCTCGAGCGGAGTATGCATTCCTTCATAGGTTTGGGTTCCTCTGATTCGTACGAATCGACGTAGTACCCTCATTGCTTTCCTCCTTGTATTGTTTCCGACTGCCATGCTCAGGCCCGCGTGAACATGCCTTCAGCCTGTCCAGACTAACATGGCCACGCCCGCGTAGCGATGCCAGCAATGCTCCGCTGTCCGATAATGCCATCCTCGCCCGAGCTTTGATCCGTACTGAAGTTGACCTCGATCCCGAGGCCAAGCTTGGGGCCCACGGTCGAGCCCAAGCTGGGCGCGGGCCCCGACTCCAGCTTGGACACGATTTTTCGACGCCCGGGAACCTCGCACGGACCTCCCAAATTGCCCAGCTTGTCGGCCTACACCGTCAGAACAGGATCCAGGCGGCCGACGCGCAGCCCGGTTCCACCGCCGCGACGGCCTGGCGACCCTCCTGTTCCGACGGATCGCCCGCCAGACCCGGATACCTGAGCGTCACCGCGTAGGGAGTCAGTAGCTGGCAATCGGCTTCCAACACCTCCAGCGGCCCGCCGACAGCGACGGCCTCGGCCAGCAGTGCCTCCAGATTATGGGTACGGCTCACAGTCTGTCCATGTGAAACCAGAAACGCCTTGAGCATCTTCTCCGCCGCCTGCTGGGCGTGGAAGCAGACCGTATCCCACGGAACCCGCTCCGCGCTGAGGTTGTTACTTATGCTCAACAGGTCGTTTTCAGCTTTGGCGATCCAGGTTCGTGGATCATCGGGGTTGTTCATACAACACCTTGCCTTCCGACTCGATGACCCGGATGAGCGAGCTGCGGTATTGGCGTTGCTCTTCGACCTCCTGGGGTGTATACACGATCAAGTCCATCGCCCACCGGCGCAGGCCGAACAGCGCGCTGACCGTTCGCATGCGCTCCGCCGGCGGGTCCTGCGTCTCCATCTCCACCATCAGGTCCAGATCGCTGTCCGGACGGGTGTCACCCCGCGCCCGGCTGCCGAACATCACGATGCGTCGTGGTCGGAACGCCTCCGCGATCTTCCGCGTAATCTCCTCGGTCGGCGGCTCCATCACGAGTAATTCTGCCTTCTGTCACCTACTCCGGTTCGCCGAACACCTCGGCCTCGAAGCAATGTATCTCGGCGTCGGGCTTCTTCCAGGCGTCAGGCGGCAGACCGGCCTTACGGCAGGTCTGCGCGAGGAATTCGTCCCTGGTCCACCCTCGCCCATAAGCGACCTGCGGCAGCAGTACCCCCCGTCGGTGCCCTTGCGCGATCAGCAACCCGTGCCGACCCACGATGATCGCATCGGTCGTCTCGACGCGTTTCATCGGCGTCAAGTAGCTGATTTCGATGTCCAGCTCGTCCAGTTCCGCCGCCGTAACAGGGTCGTTAACGAAACGGTGATCACGACACGCCGACACAGCGTTGCGAGTGACCGCCTGATAAAGCGGCCCCTCGGCGGTCATATTTCCGATGCACCCGCGCAGCCGCCCGTTGTTTTCCAACGTGACGAAGCACGCACCCTCCCGGCGAAGTGCGGCCGGAAGTCTCTCGGCATCCACGTCCGGAAGCTTCTCCCCGTTCAGGTAGGCCGTGACGGTCCGTCGCGCGAGCTTGAGCAGCTCGTCGCGTTCCCTCTCCTCGAGTGTGCCGGGCCGATGCGTTAGGACGATCGACTGATATGTGACGCTGTTTGCCCAGTCGTTGGTCTGATGGCCGGACGTGTCAAACCCCGCGCGTACGCCGCTCGCGCCGCCCTGCATGGAGAGGATGCGAAGGAGCAGCGAGATCGGCCCGCGACCGCAGATCGTATCCCGCGTCTTCGTCAGATGACCTACAAAGCCGTCGAAATCGCATTGCAGGATCGGTGCGGCAGCCTGATCGGCCAGTTCATGCAGCTTGTTCTCAACATCGTCCTTGAACGGGGTATATCCGAAGCGCAGGCCGAAGTGCGTAAAATCGCTGCTGGCGATCAGCAAAGTATCCTCGTCAATCCACGGCGTGATTGCCTTGGCCGCCTCGGCGTAATCTTGCGTTTCCATCCGCCCGATAAGTAGCGGGACAAGCGTGAAACCCTTGAGCACCCTTTGCAAGAAGGGTAGTTGAAGCTCCAACGAGTGCTCGCCGCGATCGACACCGGGGTTCGAAGTGAACAGGGGGTTCTTCAACAGGGCATCGCAAACCGCCCTGTCGATCACCACCTCACCCAGCGGCGTGCTGTACGCCGTGAGCTCGCCCGGCACGTCCACGCCGCGATACTGGCTGGCGTTTCGATGGCTGAACGCCAATACGACGACACGCTTGTAGGTATGACCTTGCAGACAACGGAACCCCGATGCCATCACCGGCCCGGCCCAGCGATACCCTGCGTGCGGTGAGACAATCGCAATGGGCTTGCCGGACGGGCAAGGACGGACCTCTCCGGCGGCCGGCGGCGGACTCTCCGCAAGCAGATCGTCCACCCGCTTCGCCAGCACCGCCGGGTCGCCGGGGTACCAGTTACCTGCACAGTGCGCTGGACGCACCTTCGCGTCATTGTCGCCGGCCGTGACCTGATTTAGCCCAACTGGACCGATCATCATGACAACCACCACCGTTCCGATGCACCGTAGTATGCACATCCTCTGTATCTCCGTTCAGCCCGAAGCTGATAGTATAGCACACGGATCCGCGAAGGACGATCTGAAAGGCGGAGGCCTGATGATCGAAAACCGCTCATACCGGTCTCGCCAACGCCCCGCGCGGTGATTATAATGTTTGGCACAGATTCGTGTCCCTAATTGCCGTGAGGTTCCGATGGAAGTTTGTTCATCCCCCAACACAGCCGTAGATGGGGCCGAGGACCATGTCCCCTGCTTGATACCCGCCCAAAAACTGGCGGAGCGCGTTCAGGAGCTCGCCCAAGAGGTCTCGGCCGAATATTCCGGCAAACCGCTCCTCGTTGTCGGGGTGCTGCATGGGGCCTATGTGTTCATGGCGGACCTTGTGCGCCACCTGACCATCCCGGTTCGATGCGGTTTTATGATGGTCTCGAGCTACGGAGATGACACGGTCACCTCGGGCCGCGTGAAACTTCAACTTGATCTGACGCAGCCGGTTGAAGGAGAGCATCTTCTCCTGGTGGACGACATTGTGGACACGGGCGTCTCGATCGCCTGGCTTGTTGACTACCTGACCAAAAAGAAGCCGGCCAGCGTGCGGCTCTGCGTCTTGCTGGACAAACCGGCCCGGCGACGCGTCCCCGTCAAGATTGACTACGTCGGTTTCGAAATCCCCGACCGGTTTGTGGTCGGCTACGGAATCGACTGCGCCGGTCGCCACCGTGAGCTCCCATATGTCGGGTATGTTCCCACCGATGAGCAATCCTAGTTCTCCGCTACTCGTCGATTGATGGGTGCATGCCACCCAGGGACAGATGATCCAAGGCCTTACGTACTCCAAGGCCGCCTGAAAGGTTGTGTCCATGCCCACTGCGAAACCTGATGTGCGAATGCTCCAGCGGCGCGTGCGTGTTGCGCTGGGACAGGAGCCGGGTGATCTGCTGCTGCGCGGCGGCTACGTGGTCAACGTTTTCACCGAACGGATCGAACCGGCAAACGTGCTGATCGCCGATGGATGGATCGCCGGTGTCGGACCCTATGATTGGCAGGCGGACGAAACGGTGTCCCTCTCCGGTCAGCCCATCCTGCCCGGCCTCATCGATGCACACATGCACCTCGAAAGCACGCTCCTGCTTCCATCGGAGCTTGCCAGGGTGATCGTGCCGCATGGAACCACTACGGTACTGGCCGACCCGCATGAGATCGGCAATGTCGCCGGGACATCAGGCATCCAATTGCTGATTGACGCTGGTACGGGGTTGCCGCTGGATGTGTTTTTCATGGCACCTTCTTGTGTACCGGCCAGTGCTTGGGAAAGCGCCGGGGCGGTCCTGGACGCCGACGCTGTGGACGAGCTTCTCAGGCATCCTAGAGTTCTTGGCCTCGCTGAGATGATGAACTTCCCCGGCGTTCTCAGTGGAGAGCCGGAGGTCTTGCAGAAGGTCGCTGACGCGCGGCTTCGCAGCCTGCCTGTGGACGGGCACGCTCCCGGGCTTACGGGGCAACAACTCGTTGCCTACGCCGCCGTGGGTATACGGTCCGATCACGAATCCACCACCGCCGAGGAAGCCCTGGCTAAGGCCGCGCTGGGAATGCTTGTTCAGGTGCGCGAGGGCTCAAGCGCCCGCAATCTGGACACCTTCCTGCCACTCTTGGCTGAGGACAGACTGGGTGACTGGTGTCTGGTCACCGACGACATTCATGTCGACGACCTGATGGACCACGGGCACCTGGACGGCCTGCTACGCCGGGTGGTGGCTGCCGGCGTACCCGCAGCCCGTGCGGTCCGTCACACCTCTCTGGTTCCCGCTCGACACTACGGGCTGACCGATCGCGGGGCCGTGGCACCGGGCTACCGCGCTGACCTTTTCGTCGTGCAAGACCTGACCGACTTCGAGCCCCGTACGACCATCAAGGACGGTCAGGTCGTGGCACGCCATGGTCAATACGAGGCTCAGGAGGATCGGCCGATGGTCGGATACGAGAACACGGTCCGGCTCGGCCCACTTGAAGAGACGGATTTCGAGCTTCGTCTCAGCGGCGACCGGTGCCCGGTGATCGGTATCGTGCCCGACAACATCGTCACGAAACACGACTCCTGCGCGGTCCGCGTCGACCCGTCAACAAAGCGATGGGTCTTCGACCCCAAGGAGGATGTGTCGTTGGTAGCCTGCATCGAGCGGCACCGGGCTACGGGTCGCGTCGGCGTCGGATTGGTTCGCGGATTCGGGCTCCGTCGGGCCGGTGCCCTGGGTTCGTCCGTTGCCCATGACGCTCATAACCTGGTGGTGGCCGGGACCAACCCCGGTGACATGTTGGTCTGCGCGCATGCTCTGAAGGATATGGGCGGCGGGTTTGTGGTGGTCTCTTGCGGTTCGGTCGTCGCCCGTCTGCCGCTGGAGGTGATGGGTCTGGTTTCCACGCAAGATTACCCGACCGTTCGCCGTCAGCTTGACGAGGTTACAGAGGCCGCCCGGAGCCTCGGGTGTCCACTTCCCGCGCCCTTCGGGACACTATCGTTTCTTAGCCTGTCTGTGATTCCCGAGCTGCGCATTACGGACCGTGGCGTTTTCAACGTTGCCAGCCAGCAGGTCGTCACGCTTTGAAAAAGGGGACGCAGCCAATCCTGTTCGGCACTCAGATTGCTCTGCCACAAACGCATCGCGCCCCACAGGACGTATTCGCGCCAGACTTTATTTGCGCTGGGGCACTTTATGGCGCATACTTAA
>JBARRC010000693.1:0-2404 GCA_049644045.1 Phycisphaerae bacterium | reverse complement strand
CGGAACTCCGGTATCCGCGATTGCAAGTTGGCGACTGTATCGTTCAGCAAGCCCCACTCAAACGGAAGGCTGCTAATCACCCGGCGGAATAGGTCGCTGTGGTCTTTGAGCGTGTTATAGCCCAGTTGATGCGGTATCGGCTGAACAAGAAACACGAACGGTTGCCCCCGATTCGTGAGCGTGTAGAACTCACGCTCGCGGCGATCCAAATCACTCGTGGCACACCTGACATCGGGTGGATGATAGCCGAACTCATTGGGGATGATCCTCTCAAAGACACCTGCAAGGACAACGACGCCATCAAATGTGAGGAAGGAATCGGCATGGCGAAGTGGTATATCATGCAGATCGAAGTCCTCAAGCTCGTGGATGATCGCTTGTTCGTCGTTCTTTCCGCGTGGCAGCGCGTACGCCAAGAACCGGGGTACGCCTTCCCTGTCCGTACCTCCGATCTTGGTCTCGGATGCCGTCATGCCCTTGGTGCGTCGTACCTTGCCGCTCACAGCCTTCATCCTTTGGATGGTTGTTCATTCCCCTTCGGGGATAGCTCAAGTCTGATCGCGTATTCCACGAGACGCACATTCCGGTTGGTCTTTGCGGCAGCTTCGAGCTTTGGTGTGATCTCCGCCGCGATGATGATCCCGGCCACCGGGACGCCACCGGGGTGCTCCATGTTCTCACCGACCCATCCCATGTAGCGACAAAGCTGGCCGAAAGCCTGATCGTCACCCTGATCGCGCTTCAATTCGATGACGACGAAGCCGGTTGTCTTCTTGTCAGTCGCAAGAATGTCGAGGTAGCCGAGGTCGCCACATTGCATCTGACGGTCAACGAAGAACAGGTCTGCCCCGAAGTCGATCTCCGCCCACTGCTCGATGATGAGGTCTTCGAGGTAGGTCTCCAGCGAGAGGCGTAGCTGGTCGGTGATCGTCGCGCCGCTGCGCAACGCCTCGCCGTATTGCGTCAGCACACGCTCGATAACCATCTCGAACAGGGGGTGGCCGGGGCCGACGAACTCGATGTCCGAGTAGCCGATCACTCTGTCCTTGTCGAAGGTGAGCTTCGGGTAAGTCTTGCCGATTGTGCCGAAGCGGCGCTCGATGGCTTCGGGGGCGCGGCGCAAACCAATGGGAATCTGGCTGATCGTCCAGATGCCCGAACCGTGGCCTCTGGCCGCAGTAATCGTGCCACCGAGCGACCGGTACAAATAACGCCTTGTGTTGAGTGTTCCCACTCCAGGTGATAGTCTTCTGCTCACCGGGGTACGGTAACAACGGAACGAGGTCTGACGCAATGCCTTTGTTGAAGTATGTCAGGGAGATCCAGAAGGCTCTGCGGGCCGGAAACGCTACCGAGCATACACATCGTCCCGCTCTGAAGGAGCTCCTCGAGGCCGTTGGAAAGAAGATTACGGCCACGAACGAACCGCGACGGGAGAAGTGCGGCGCGCCGGATTACGTCATCTCGTCTGACACCAGGCACGGTCCACTCACGATCGGCTACGTGGAAGCGAAGGACGTGGGCAAGCCGCTGGATGAAATCGAACGCTCTGAACAACTGACGCGCTATCGTGCGTTTCTTCCCAATTTGATCTTGACCGACTACCTCGAGTTCCGCTGGTACGTGGAGGGAAAGCCCCGCGGCGCGGCCCGGCTCGCCAGGGTCGGAAAAACCGGCAAGCTGGAGCGTGACAAGGGCGGGCCGGAGACCGTGACGCAGCTCTTGCGTGCGTTTCTCGAACGCGAGGCGGTGTCAATTGGCAGCCCAGAGGAACTCGCCCAACGATTAGCCCGTCTGACCCACATGATCCGCGACATCATCATCGAAGCCATCGAAGGCGGGCATGCCTCCAACACGCTGCGCGACCTGCGCAAGGCCTTCGCCCAAACGCTCATTCCGGACCTCGACCAACCGGAGAAGATCGTCGATTTCGCCGACATGTACGCCCAGACGATCGCCTACGGGCTGTTCGCCGCCCGGTGCAATCATGAGGGCCCCAGCGCGTTTCGGCGTCTGGGGGCCGCCGCTGAGATCCCCAAGACCAACCCCTTCTTACGCAGACTCTTTGAGACGATTACCGGCGCCGACCTCGACGAGGAGCCCTACGCCGGTTTCGTGGATGATGTGGCGGCCCTACTGGCCCATGCCGACATGGGCGCCGTCCTGGAGCACTTCGGCAAGAGAACCCGTCGGCAGGACCCCGTGGTCCATTTCTACGAGACCTTTCTGGCAGCCTACGATCCCAAGCTGCGTGAGGCCCGCGGTGTGTACTACACCCCCGAGCCGGTGGTCTCCTATATCGTCCGCTCGGTCGACCATATCCTGAAGACGCGTTTCGATTGCGAGCAAGGACTGGCCGACACCTCGGTCTGCAAGTACGAGCGCGAGGGCAGGAATGGAAAAC